>NZ_JACHYV010000034.1:0-55844 GCF_014193135.1 Rhizobium sp. BK049 | reverse complement strand
TTCGTCTGTAAAACGCTTGCGCTTCATTCCCTGGTCCTCTCAACGGGCCAGAGCTTACTTCAAAATGGATTATTTCAACGGGGCAAGGTCAATGCAAACCAGATCGGCGCGCCCACGCTTAAAGCTGAGAGCGCAACTTGCGTCCAAACCCGAGTGGGGTCGAAAGCGTTTGCTGCGAACGATTCCCGCATGTCTTCTAGTCTTATCCACCCGATCACCAAGACCGTCACGAGTGAAAGTGCAAGCCCAGCGACCCACACGTAAACTGACGAATTGAGCTTCTGCGCGCGCTCATCGAATGCTGCGGCCAAGCCGATAGTCGTCGTGACGCGGTAAGCCTCGGCTGCCTTTGCCAGCAACTGGGAACTTTCCGCCGCAAGATCACGGCTTTTAGCGACATGTTCTGCCGCGATCCGATGAAGCTCGTCAATTTTCCCAACCATCTGCGAGGATGCAGATGACGCCTCCCGCACCTCGGCTTGGGCAGCGCGCAGTTCCTGAAGTGTCGATGGCAACGCTTCAGCTGCTTCAGTTGCCTCTGAAATCAACTTCAAATTATTCGCGAGCTTTTCCTTATCGGGAGTGAGTATATCGATCTCGCGCTGTATTTGATGTAAGCGACGAACAAGAGCGGTCGGAAGCAAATTCTTTTCCGATCGTGTCCAACTCAGGAGCGGCGACAACTCTGCCGAAAGTGTGCTTAGCGCGATTGCAATGGCCTGCACACCTGCCGGGATATTTCCGGGAAGCGACGGCATTACGTTCTCGTTAATGTAATCGACGGTCTTGTTAATGTCAGTGAAAATGCCTCGGGTATGGTCATCGAGCTCTTGGATGTCTGCCGCCTCGATGACCTGGGCTAGTGATAGCGCCACCCAAGCTACATGACTTGGTGATATGGCCGGAAAAGCCCAGCCTTGCGAAGCATTCAACAGATCCCGCGCCCCAGCCACAGCCTCGAGCCGATCGGAAATTTTAACTAGTCCGTTATGCGCAGTTTTGACGTTATCGAGCATTGATCCCCCCGTTATGGCAGGTGAATCCATAAGCCGCATGCGAACGAATGGACAAGCGAAATCTTGTTCGCCCACAACCCGAATTACGCCTTGCTCCTCACATCAATAAGCAGTCGCCTCCGGTAGCCCATTCAGGAGGTCGACCAGCACCACTGCGAAATCCCCTCAGTGCCGTTACTCTGCGTGATCGGGGACCGGTTCCAACTCCTCAGGATCGTCGACGCTTACAAGCGCCGACGCTGATAGGTGCACGTGTGCGACAGCCGTAAATATCTGTCGAACACCAACCAGCTCGTACTGGATCTCAATGGGGATATCGTACCAATGCTGTTCGATCGGCATGCCTAGTTCCAGATACGCCGAAATGCCGAACTTAACTAACGGCGGCTCCTTCTCACGTAGCACCCAGCCCTCAATTGTTAAGGCTGGATCGAAGACCTTTTCGAGCCCGCGGCTGAAAGTCCATTTCTTGTCTGACAACAAACTCAGCATGTCCGGCTGACCTGGATTAAAGCTAATATAGATCATGGAGAAATTGGTCTGCGAGGCCATTAACCGAACTCGTCGCAGGATCATGGATCTCCTATTCCAATTCCTGATCCTCACAACAACCTGTCTACCGTTGTCACGATGCTGTACCGCATCAACAGTCGGCGGTGCATCACCAAGCTGGAAATCGGTCTGTCTCTGCTGTGCGTCGGCTTGCTTAACAAGGCTCCCGATGGTGAAGGCGGCCGCGGCGGCGGCTGCCCATCCGCTCATCCCAAACACCCAGTCGCGAAAACATGATGTCGAGTTGCCGCACAAGAGATCGTGCGAAGTCGTGTTTCCAAAGAGGAACCACACGAAGATGACGATGAGGACCAACGGTCCAAACCACGCCATGAAACTGTCTCGCGCTCGCATGTCACCGAATCCCCTGCCAAAGCTGACGTCAGATCGTAGCCAGTTGTTTTTCTAAAAGCAGCAACTCGAACCCATATCCACATTATTAGGAACAGCTATGAAGACACCTTTTCCGTGGTTCCGCCACGGCAGGATCCTCGTCGGCAACCGCAACGGCGCGCCAGACGTGAAGCGGCCTGTTGCCATATTCACCAACGAACACGATGCAAAGACCATTGCCGACATCCTCGCTGTGCGCGACGAGCTGCTCAACACTCTTCGTGTGGACCTCGCCCTCCTCAATGATGAACTGAAGAACCGCCGCCTCTCCGGTGTGGCGGAATACATTAGCCCGATCGAAACCGCGGTCGAGCGCACAACAAAAGCAATCGCAACAGCAGAGGGATGGACATGAGCTTCGGAAAGGTCACGATCTCTGCCGAGCCAATCAAGCGTCTGTCGCCGGCTCAGCAACAGCCGGTCCTGAGTCGACCATCTTATCGGAAATTGGTCAGCGGTATTGACACTGTCCCATGAACAATTTCACCGGGCCGCCACTGCGATCCATCAGTTGGTTGCCGTCTAGCCTGTAATCTGAACCCTGCGCACCGCCCCATTCATATGAGTATCCATCACCCGATTTTCCGGCCACTAGCTTTTCCGGGCTGACCTTCACGACGATCGCGTCGGATGTCTTGCTTCCGCGTCGAATATCGATTTTGCGACCGTCTGAGAACGCACACTGGACTATGACGGGTAGTTTTGGAAATTGGCTAGCCAGTTCCGCGTTCTCGGCGATCTCAGCGGCTGCAGCCTTTTGTTTATTCAGGACGGTTTGTTTCGCCTGAAAACATTGCAGGATCGAAGCAAAGTCGTATTCACTTTCCGCGGCACTCTTGCAGCCTTGGTACGCCGCTAGGAAGTCGACATCGCTCCTTGGTGGACGCAGGGATCGTAGGGCACGGCGTTGCATATCGATGCAAACATCCTGGCTCGGCCAGTCGTCGGGATTGCGTTGTTCGCATAGCTTCGAGATCTGTCGATCGACAGTATCTCGGTCCCACGCATTCGCGTGGCCACACGTGCTGGCGGCCAAGGCGAGAGCGATTAAATGTGACAATCCGCGCATGTTGATTCCGCTCAACTCAATCTCGGGCGCCCAATATGCCATCTTCGGGAGTAGTGGCAACGGCAATACGGAGCTGATCCCTCAAGCCTTCTTTTTCCTGCCCCGCTCGGGATACAAACGTCGCTCTACCTCTTTGGATTTTGCTGAGAAGAAGACCGCCCGAGCGAACGCACGGGTAGCTGCCTCGCAATCGGTTTTCATCATTGCATCAGCGAGTGCTTCGAAATCGCTCGGGTTCGTCAACAATTTCAAATCGGTCGTCCCACCGGGAACCGGCACGGAGAACCGAAGCTCCAACCGCGGAAAGGCGGTGTAGGTCTTCGGTAGCCCCTCGATCGACACATAGGATTCCCGCTCCTCGCTGAAGTACCGCGCTGTAGCTCCCTTCCGCGTAACTTTCGTGCCGTTCAGCTCTGCCATCATCCCTCCCACGGAAAAATACATGACCACCCCTCACCTCAAGAGCATCGTGAAGCTCTTAGAATCGTGTCGGTACCGGCACGATCTTTACACGGTCTTCTCCGATTGGTGCGAGTGCGCTGCAATCTCCCTCAGCAACGCGATGGATGTCACGCAGCGGGAGAAGCGCGAGGCTCGCTACCTGAAGATCGTCGGCCAATACGAGCGCAATGTCGTCGAGACCTTTCCGAAGATCATGGGTGAGGTGATGATGGCGCTCGAGGCAGGACCACAAGACATTCTCGGCTCCGCCTTCCACGAGCTCGAACTCCACAACACCGCGCGCGGACAGTTCTTCACGCCATATGCCTTGTGCCAGATGATGGCGGTGATGCAAATCGGCGATCACAAATGCGCTGGCCGCCGATGCCGGTGGCGTCGAGGTCAACTATCCGGAGCTCGTGGCGCTGACCCCAGACGAGCTCGGCTCGCTTGCACCAATCATCGAGGACATCATGAGGGAAACCGGTATTCGGATTAACGCCGTCCGGGCCACGCGATGAGCTGTAGCTAGGCCCCACATGTCGAGGCGTCGCACTCCTCTCCGGAGGCGTCTCGATGTTAGTTTCCAAGTTACAGCAATCTTGTGAATGCCGTACATCTAAGCAGTGCTGCAACAAGGAAGCCCACATGGCTAAATCAAGCGGGTCCTATTCGACCAGCGATCTCTCGCGTAAGTCCGGCGACATTATCGCCGAGGCGCTGCGCCGTCCGGTTACCATCACAAAGCGGAATAGGCCCCGCCTCGTTCTCCTCAATATCGAAGATTATCAGCGGCTGATAAGGCAATTGGACCGGCGCACCGTGGGCACCATTGAAACAATGTCCGATGAACTGTTCGCCGAGTTCGAAAGCGCCGTCGAAGCCTTTGCCGATGAGGACGAGGCAGGCCGTTTGTGAGCTACGAACCGGTCCAGACCGCCAGCGTCATTTGCTATCCGCATCTACGGCGCGGGAGGCTGGGCGTGGTGAAACGGAAGGGCGCAAGGAGCGGCCGGTTGCCATCGGCGTGAGAATGCTGCGGCCGGACGGTGATCCGGTTCTCTTCTTTCCGATCACAACCAAGCAGCCGGAGGCGTCACAGTTCTCTGTGGAACTGCCGGTGATCGGAACGCGGCGTGCCGGCCTCGATGTCGACCGCAGGCTTTGGATCATCTTTGATGAGTTCAATACCGACATCGTCGGAAACTCATTCTATCTTCAATCCGAGCTGCCAACCGGCCGCTTCAGCAAGGCATTCTTCCTGCCGCTGCTGCGTGAAGTCATCAGTCGTCGCAGGTCTGCAAAGGAGTCGTCCTGACCTTCGATGGCGATAGTTGTACGGAAATCAGGTAGCAACTGACACCAGCTCCGAATTCTCGGCTTCGAAGCGCATGTCAGGCAATTAGCCGCTTGAAATACTGAGCAGCCGATCGAAGCCGTTCCATCGATCCTGATTTCTCGGTGCGTTATTTGGGGCATGCTCGACAAGGCCTTGCCGAGACGTCAAGGAACCTATCCGGATATTGGCAGGGCAACTGTCCGCCGGATCTTGTCTGAGAAGAGGGCTAAGCCCGGCTGAGTAGCCTTCAGAGTGGCGTAGAAGTCTTGTTCGATTGGCCGGCGAATTGAAATGTGTTTCCTCCTGTCTTATCTTGATGCCCGATGGGATGAGCGCTGTCTAATGGACTAGGTGCTTTCATCTGGACCATTGAAATGGCTGTTCAATTAATGTAAAGGAAATCTGGCTAGGATAAGCGGTATGAGCTACAGGGTTGCCCATCTTGATTCGCGCAAACGCGCTCTCGAAAAGCAAGAGAGCCGCGATCGTGACCAAGTGCGCCTCGATAATGGTTCGGTAAGCCCCGCTCAGTTGCGCCGCGAGAACTCAGCGTTCGCTGAACTTCCCCTTCACCGTTACAAGATGGTTGCTATCGGCGGCAAAGCATTGGCTCGCTCCTAAGAGAGAGCCGGAGATGATTGTCGACGGTGACGAAGATGCAGAGCCGCATCTTACAGCAGAAGAAGTTCAAACACTTCTCGGATTTGTTCAGCGATTTAATCCGGTCATAGTTGGCGGGCAAGCTGTTAACATTTGGGCCGAACTTTATCATGGCATGGACGAAGAGCTCGATGGCCTCGGCGAGTTGACGAGCAAGGATCTTGATTTCTATCATAACCGGGAAGCCGAGCGCGCGCTTGCAAACAGCCTAGAAGACGGCCTTCTGGAAATACCCTCCGGTGACAACCACACCCCGAATGCGGCAGTCGTAAAGGGCAAGCTTGGAAATCGTGAGATAGTGGTGGACTTTCTTGCCCAGATCAAAGGGGTCGAGGGCAAGTCCCTCCTCGAAAATTCAATCACGTTTGCTGATGCTGAAAATCCAGAAGGCATTTCCGTCACATTGATGCACCCCCTGGACTGCGTTAGGAGCCGGCTGAGCAACATCAATATGTTAGGTCGTCGAAGCGATCACTCGTTGCGGCAGGCTGTTGCGAGCTTGTTGATCCTAGAATGCTACATCGAAGATCAACTGTCAGATTTGGAAAATAAGCCGGCGGTCAAACGAGCTCTCACTGCCCTTCGGGAGCTTGAGTTCATTGTCCGTGAGTTGCATATCGGCAAGACAACAGAACGCGAGTTCGGCGATCAACTTAGGCCCGTCTCGATCCTCCAGAAATACCGTGAAGACGAACGTCTTGATGTGCGAGTGCGCGAGCATCAGCTCCAGGGCATTCTGGAAAGGTTGGAAGCCAAGCAAAACGTTGCCGGTCGGCGTCGAAAGCGCATAATGAACGTGTCTGACGATTCTGATACTGAACCAGAGCAACCGGCACCGAGGTGGAGCTAAATCAATTGATGGTTCAGCCGGCCTTCAAAGTGTCGGCGCCCGGAGCCATGTGGACCGTCTTAAACAGCTACCTCCCAGAGATGCCGATGACGATCGGCCATCCAGGCGCGCCGAATTCTATTTGCCAACGCTGAGCCGCACTCTGCCGTGGTGATCGGCGGCTCAGCCTGATCGAGCGTGCGAACGGCGCAGCGTCGACGGTCAAAGTCTTTGAAAAGCCAGAGCTGCCCGTCGGCACCATCGCCGTTCCGGCGCCGCCGCATCACGCCGAGACATGCGGTAACCGCATGACGACATTGAGCGCCGACTGCTGCTGTTCGAGCGCCGAGATCCGCCTCCGTATATCATCAATGTCAGCGCCGATCTCGGCGCTCTTCCGTTTCAACTCATCCGTAACAAGAACCATACGCAACATCTCTTAGGATCGTACTGATCCTAAGAGATCAGCAGCTGGGAGTCTGGTGGCAGTTGCTACCCGACTCCGTAGTTTTGTCCTTACCGCATCGGTTTGACGAAACGGTTCGCCTTCGCCGCCCCATCCATCTCCTTGCGCCGGAAATAGATCGCCCGACCGCAGCGGATCGGATTGTGGCCCTGTACTATGATGATCTGTTCATCCTTGCGCATCCCCTGGGTGATCTCATGGGGCAATATTAGCGGTCGGCGCTGGAAATTGATGCTCTCGGATTTGCGCGGGCCGCCGCCTTTTACATCCCAGCCGAGGTTGCGGGAGCGCCCCTGCACTTCGACGGTCATCTCCCCGCATTGGGCCGAGACATTGCGCGCCGTATCGAGGGCCTTGATTGCCGCATAGGAGGCGAAGGCGCAGCCGTCGATCCACGAGGTGGCGCCGTCTTTTCCGAAGTGCCGCTCCAACTGTCCGACAGACTGGTAAAGCAGCATCATGCTGATGCCGTATTTGCGACCGCGATCGCGCGCCTCTTCCAGCACCCTCATATAGCCGAGCAGGTCGACTTCATCCAGAATGAAGAGCGCTCGGCGGCTGAAGTTGCCATCGGCCTGGACCATGGCGTTGACCAGAGAGCCGATGATGACGCGCGCGATGCCGGGATAAGAGCGCAGGATAGACGCCGGTATGTTGAGGAACACGTCTTTCTTGCCACTAACGACATCGCTCGGCCTGAAGGCATTGCCGCAGACGAGAGCGGCATAACTGTCCAGTGAGAGCCATTGCGTATCCTTCGAGGCCGTCGAATAGACGCCGGAAAAGGTCTGTTCGGTCATGTTGGTGAAGACGCCGAGCGTTTCCCGGATAAAGGTAGATTTGGAATGTTCCTGGATGTCGCGCAGCATCGCAAGCACCGACGGCTCCGGCTCGGAAACGATCTGGCGCAGACTGCGCAGATTTCGTCGGCCGGCATATTCCGGCGACAGCATGACATGGGCGAGCAGACCAGTCAGAAGGTTGTGCGCCTGGTTCTGAAAGTAGGAGCCCGTCGAAGATTCGAAGCGCTGGCTTTCGGAGAGAAGCATATGAGCAACGCCGACGATATCTTCCTCTTTGCGCCGAGAGTGCTCAATGCCATCGAGGACATTGAATCCGTTGATCGGGTTGTTTGGGTCGAGCACCATCACCTCACGCCCAAGTACTTGCGTGCGGTGTTCGGTCACCATCGGCGCGACTTCGGTGGAGGGATCAAGGCAGATGAGAGGACCTGTATACCGCAGCGCGGTCGGCAGGACATTGCTCGTCGTTTTGTACCCTCCCGATCCTGCGAAAAACAGCATGTGGGTGGAATCGAAGTCCTGGCCGTAGGTGAGAAGCGGCGCCTTGCCGCCTTGTCCCCAGGTGCGGTGATCGTTCGGGTCGAAAGGCAACTGATGGACGATATCCTTGTCAACGCGGTAGCGCTCACCGACGATGATCTCGCCGTTCGGCGGAAAGAGCTTTGCCGCTGCCGGCATCGAAAGCCAATCGGCATCGCCGAAGGCTCCGCCTCTCACTCTTTTAACGGCCTCGGGCACGACGACGGAGATCCGGGCGGCGACTGCCACCGCCATGAACCCCATGACCGCGCCGATGACAGCAACGAAATCCAGATACGAGAGCGCCCGGTTCCATGAAACGGCGCTGGCTTGTACTGCGGGTGCGAGGCGACTGTATTCACGCAGCGCGTAGAAGCTGACGACGAGCAGAAAGCAGGCAAGGCTTGCCATTGCCACCGGTCTTCGCCGGTGCAAGGGCAGCGCCCAAACCGTCAATAACCCAGCGAGCGGCCCGAACAAAAGTGTGGGCGCAGGCGCTGCGCGCAGGAACCAGTATTCGGTCCTGCCAGACAGGCCATGCGCCAGGATCGGCCATCGCCAGTTGACGACGTAGGCACTGATCGCAGTGACGGCGACCGGCACCAGGACGCAGAGCAGGCTTGGATGCAATCTTCTTTTGGACGTCATTCCAGTTGCTCCGCAGTATGCGAAGATGAGCTATCGGACGACGGAGCCCTGAACGCCTCTTCGCCGATATCGCGCAGCCGCCGATGTTCGGGCGAGCCCGGCACCACGCCCGCCAATTCGATCAGTCCACCAAGCAGGAACGCTCGATCGGTCTCCGAAAGGCCGGCTTTGACGACCAGGCCGCCAAGCATGAGTTTCTCACGCGCTTCCTCTTTCCGGTCAGCCATCATGTGGAACCTCCGCCTGCGCTCCAGCGCCACGATCTGGCGGTCGATGCATTTGAGGAGCCTGGATCGCACGTTCTTTCTTCTCACCTTTGCGAAATCGGGCGGCGATCTCTTCGAAGATCCGGTCGATCTCCTCGTCGGCAATCTCCAGTTCCGCCAGCCCAGACTTCGTTGCGGCTCGAGCGAAGCGTTCGGCCGATCTGGCTATCAAAGTTCTCCTGCGTTCTCGTAGCCTTTCTATCTGGGCATCGAGGTCCAATATCGATGGTCTGGTCGCCATGGGGTCCGTCCTTCCTAACAATCGTTGCGTTGTTTCTCACCATTTATACTAACTAGAATAAAATAGTTAAATAGTCTATTTTGCATCGACATGAAAACGTCTCAGCCCGACTTCAGGCCCATCGCCGCTTGCGGAAGCGCGGCATCGGCCTTGTCAGGCCGATCGGTTCGAGGGCGCAATATACGTCGCTGCCGCGACGTGCTTGGAAGGTGTGCGGAGCCGCTGTGGCAATCATGTTCGTCAGGGCGCAGGTGATCAGCAGGGGAGCGGGGCGCAGCATCGTCTCGGCCGCCGCCTATCGTCATCGCGCCCGGATGATGGACGAACAGGCCGGCACGTCCTTCAGCTATCGTGGTGGGGCATCCGAGCTGGTGCATGAGGAGCTGGTGCTGCCGGATCGGATACCGGACTGGCTCAAAATCGCGATCGATGGAAAATCCGTCGCCGGCGCCAGCGAGATACTCTGGAACGCGGTCGACTCTTTCGAGAGCAGGTCCGATGGGCAGCTCGCCCGCGAGCTGATCATCGCGCTGCCGGAGGAGCTGACGCGGGCGGAGAACGTTGCGCTGGTGCGCGACTTCGTCCGCGACAATCTCACCTCGAAAGGGATGATTGCCGATTGGGTCTATCACAACAAGGGCGGCAATCCTCACATCCACCTGATGACGACACTGAGGCCTCTGACGGAGGAGGGGTTCGGAGCAAAGAAGGTTCCGGTGACGGACGAGGATGGCAAGCCGCTGCGTGTCGTCACGCCAGATCGACCGAATGGCAAGATCGTCTACAGGGTATGGGCAGGCGACAAGGAAACCTTGAAGGCCTGGAAGATCGCCTGGGCGGAAACGGCCAACCGGCACCTGGCGCTCGCCGGTCATGAGATCCGGCTCGACGGTCGTTCCTATGCCGAACAGGGGCTGGACGGCATCGCGCAAAAACATCTTGGGCCGGAGAAGGCAGCGCTCGCGCGCAAGGGCAGGGAGCTCTATTTCGCACCGGCCGATCTCGCGCGCCGGCAGGAGATGGCTGACCGGCTGCTGGCAGAGCCGGAGCTTCTCTTGAAGCAGCTCGGCAATGAACGCTCCACCTTCGACGAGAAGGATATCGCCAGGGCGCTGCATCGATATGTCGACGATCCGGCAGACTTCGCCAACATCCGCGCCCGGCTGATGGCGTCGGATGAACTTGTGATGCTGAAGCCGCAGGAGATCGATGGAGAAACGCTTAAGGTCTCAGACCCGGCAGTCTTCACCACACGCGAGATACTGCGCATCGAATATGACATGGCGCGTTCGGCGCGGGTTCTGTCGGAGCAAGCAGGCTTCGGGGTATCGGCTCGGCAGGTCGATGCGGCGATCGAGCGCGTCGAGACCGGCGATCCCAAACATCCTTTTCGGCTCGACGCGGAACAGGTTGATGCCATCCGCCATGTCACTGGTGATAGCGGCATAGCGGCTGTCGTCGGCCTTGCCGGCGCCGGCAAGTCGACGCTGCTGGCGGCAGCCCGCCTTGCCTGGGAAAGCCAGGGGCGCCGGGTGATCGGTGCCGCCGTTGCCGGCAAGGCGGCCGAAGGGTTGGAAGACAGTTCCGGCATCAAGTCGCGCACGCTCGCCGGCTGGGAACTGGCCTGGGCCAATGGGCGCGACACGCTCCACCGCGGTGATGTGCTCGTCATCGATGAAGCCGGCATGGTGGCCTCGCAGCAAATGGCGCGTGTGCTTGACATCGTCGAGGAGGCGGGCGCGAAAGTCGTTCTCGTCGGCGACGCCATGCAGCTACAGCCGATCCAGGCGGGTGCAGCCTTTCGGGCGATCAGCGAACGCATCGGTTTTGCCGAGCTTGCCGGCGTGCGCCGCCAGAGTGAAGAATGGGCGCGCCAGGCCTCGCGGCTCTTTGCCCGCGGCGAGATCGAGAAAGGGCTCGACGCTTATGCCCGGCATGGTCACCTTGCCGAGGCGGGCACGCGCGCGGAAACGATCGATCGCATTGTTGCCGACTGGAGCCAGGCGCGCAGAGAGGCAATCGGTCGATCCGTTTCCGAGGGCAGGGATGGCCGTCTTCGCGGTGACGAACTGCTGGTGCTTGCCCACACCAATGACGATGTCGGCAAGCTGAACGAGGCGCTGCGTGCGGTGATGGCAGGCGATGGTGCGCTTTCCGACAGCCGCACCTTCCAGACGGCACGCGGGGCGCGGGAGTTCGCCGTCGGCGACCGGATCATCTTTTTGGAGAACGCCCGCTTTCTCGAGCCGCGGGCCAGGAGTTATGGTCCGCAATACGTCAAGAACGGCATGCTCGGCACGGTCATCTCCACCGGCGACAAACGCGGCGAAGTGCTGATGTCGGTTCGTCTCGACAATGGCCATAAAGTCGTCTTCAGCGAAGACAGCTATCGCAATGTCGATCACGGCTATGCCGCAACGATCCACAAAGCCCAGGGCACCACCGTCGATCGCACCTTGGTGCTTGCGACCGGCATGATGGACCAACACCTGACCTATGTGGCGATGACGAGGCATCGCGATCGCGTCGATCTTTATGCAGCCAAAGAGGATTTTGAGCGAAGACCGGAATGGGGGCGCAAGCCGCGTGTCGATCATGCCGCCGGTGTGACCGGCGAGCTTGTCGAAACCGGAGAAGCGAAGTTCCGGCCTGATGACGAGGATGCCGACGACACCCCCTATGCCGACATCAGGACCGACGACGGAACCGTCCATCGGCTGTGGGGCGTGAGCCTGCCGAAGGCGCTCGAAGAGGGTGGCGTCTCAGAGGGCGACACCGTCACGCTGCGCAAGGACGGCGTCGAACGGGTCAAGGTCCAGATTGCCGTTGTCGATGAAGAGACCGGTCAGAAGCGTTACCAGGAGCGGGAGGTCGACCGCAACGTCTGGACGGCCAGGCAGATCGAAACCGCTGAAGCGCGCCAGGACCGCATCGAGCGGGAAAGTCATCGGCCGGATCTGTTCAAGCCGCTCGTCGAGCGGTTGTCGCGCTCCGGCGCCAAGACGACGACGCTCGATTTTGAAAGCGAGGCCGGCTACCAGGCCCAGGCGCAAGACTTCGCCCGCCGCCGCGGGTTCGAGTATCTCTCGCTGGCTGCGGCCGAGATCGAGGGGGACATCTCGCGGCGCTTTGCGTGGATTGCCGCAAAGCGGGAGCAGGTGGAAAAGCTCTGGGAGCGGGCAAGCATGGCGCTCGGCTTTGCGATCGAGCGGGAACGGCGCGTCTCCTATAGCGAGATGCGAACTGAACCCCAGCCAACTGAACCCCACCCCGTCCCGGGCGCAAACGCCGGCAAAGCCCATTATCTGATCCCGCCGACCAGCGACTTCGCCAGAAGCCTCAACGAGGATGCACGGCTGGCGCAATTGTCATCCCCGGCGTGGAAGGATCGGGAAACCCTCCTGCGACCGGTGCTGGAGAAGATCTATCGTGATCCGGATGGCGCACTTGTCGCCCTGAATGCGCTTGCTTCAGAGGCCGGCACCGAACCCCGCAGGCTCGCCGACGATCTTGCCGCGAGCGCCGATCGGCTTGGCCGCCTGCGCGGCTCTGAGCTCATCGTCGACGGACGCGCGGCGCGTGAGGAGCGTATTGTCGCCTTGGCGGCTGTGACGGAATTGCTTCCCTTGGCCCGCGCCCATGCGAGCGAGTTCCGCCGGAGCGCCGAACGGTTCGAGATCAATGAGCAGGCGCGGCGCGCACATATGTCATTGTCGATCCCGGCACTTTCCGACGGTGCGATGGCGCGTCTCATGGAAATCGAGGCGGTGCGCAACAGGGGCGGGGACGATGCTTATAAGACCGCCTTTGCGCTTGCCGCGAAGGACCGCACGGTCGTGCAGGAGATCAAGGCGGTCAGCGAAGCATTGTCTGCGCGCTTCGGCTGGAGCGCCTTCACCGCAAAGGCGGATGCGGTCGCCGAGCGCAACATGGCCGAGCGCATGCCGGATGATCTGATGGCCGGCGAGCGCGAGAAGCTGATCCACCTGTTCGAAGCCGTCAAGCGTTTTGCCGAGGCGCAGCATCTGACCGAACGCCAGGACCGCTCGAAGATCGTTGCGGCAGCCAGTGCCGTTCCGGACCCGGAGCAAGACAAGGGGGGAGGAAAGGAGAATGTGAGCGTGCTGCCCATGCTTGCCGCTGTCACCGAGTTCAAGACAGCAGTCGACGACGAGGCGCGATCGCGAACTCTCTCGGCTCCCCTTTACCGTCAGCAGCGTGCGGCACTGGCCAACGCGGCAAGGACGATCTGGCGCGATCCGGCAGGAGCCGTCGGCAAGATCGAAGAACTGCTTGCCAAAGGCTTTGCTGCCGATCGTATCGCTGCCGCTGTGACCAATGATCCGGCCGCTTATGGCGCGTTGCGCGGTTCAGATCGTCTGATGGACAAGATGCTGGCTTCCGGGCGGGAGCGCAAAGATGCGGTGCAGGCCGTGCCGGAGGCAGCCGCGCGCCTGCGTTCTCTCGGCTCCGCCTATGCCAATATCTTCGATGCAGAACGACAGGCCATCAAGGCAGAGCGGGAGCGTATGGCGGTTGCTATTCCGGGCCTGTCGAAGGTGGCGGAAGAGGCGCTCATGCGTCTCACCGCGGAGGCGAGGAAGAATGATCGCAAACGGGGCATCGCGACCGCAGCACTCGATGCGAACATCCGCCGGGAGTTCGCGGACGTCAGCCGGGCGCTCGACCAGCGCTTCGGGCGCAACGCCATCATCCGCGGCGACAAGGATCTCATCAACCAAGTGCCAGCGGCGCAGCGCCAAGCCTTTGCGGCGATGCAGGAGAGGCTGAAGGTCCTGCAGCAGACGGTCCGCGCGCAGAGTAGTCAGCAGATCCTCTCGGAACGGCGTCAGCGAGGCGTCAACCGCGGACGGGGGATTGATATCTAAAACATACCCGCGAAGCGAAAGGGGGCCATAAACGCCAGCGCATAGGACCCGATCTCGGCGGCGCGATGGCTCGCTCGCAGGATCGAAAGACATCTCGTCAATTCTCGATGTTTTTACAGACTGGATGCCAATCAATCTCGCAAACAGGACGGAATGCAAAGCGTGCAAGCTCAGCCAATCGCAATTTGAGCCTATCGCCTCCATGATGATCCATGGCAGTCGTGGGAGCGCTCTTGCGTGGAACGATAGGCTTGGGTGCCACTTAAAGACTTGTCCCAAGGGCGCTCGCAAGCAGTCAAAACAGGAGGCTTTGACGGGCGGTCGCATCGGAAGTGGTGCCATCTGTAACCGCAAACCGCCAGCTATTGCCATTCGATTGTCCCGACGATCAGCTCACGCATATACTCGCCGGCGGTAGAAAGTCGCCGGCCAGACATGTGTTGCCGACCAAGAGTTTGAAGGTCGGGCAGCGCAAAGCGGACTGGGCTGTCAAAGCCCGGAATGGCAAGTCTCGCAAGCCGGGTACTCCAACGGAGCTCGAGCGAGCGAGACGGTCTCAGGGGCGATCAAGGTTTGCTTACGGTCGCCCCGTAGCTTTGGGCTGCCCCAATCTTCTCGAGATCGAGACGCCGGAACACCCGCACCCAAAACATGAAATCACCTGCGCGGCCGTCGAAGCGCGCGCAAATTGCGCACCAGGCCGCAGCGGTTTTCGCGTGTCCTCCATATAATGAGCGGGCGGCACTGCTTGCATCCTCTACATCGGTGTCACTCCAGAAGTCGGGTGCGGCTGCGATGCAGCCGGACGGATTCTCTTCGGAAAAGTCATACATGCGGAAAGCCCCGTTACCGTCCGGGAACAGGTCGCTAAAAATATGCCGGACGTTGATCCCATCCGATGGGCCACGATCACGTGCCGTCCCTGGCAAATAGACCCTTTAGCGTGAAACTCTCTGCGCATACTCAACATTATGTTGCAACAAAAGGAAAAGGCAAGCTATAAAAATACGCGTAAAACGAGCGTGTCCTGGCGATGAGGTGCCAGATGCAGGGCAATAACGGGAGCGGCTAGGCTAGATATGTGGCATTGCAGGGCTGTGGGTGTTGTATCAAAAATATCTGGAAAAATGATATCCGCTGATGGGGGCAGCCAATGAGCGAGCGTTTGGTGATCGTATCCCAGGATGCCGACTATTATTTGATGCTCGCTTACATCTTGAAGGAAGCCGGGTATAGGCCAACACTCGTCGATATTCCGAGCGAAGCCGTGGCGATCGCCGAGGAAGGTGAGGCTGCAGCCATCATCGTCGACTGCCAGCCCGGTTCACAAAGTCTGGCTGATATCGCGACCGGCTTGAAGGAACGAGACCTTGCCAGCGGCGTCACACTCGTCGCGCTGGTTGCCGAAAAAGCTGCATACCTCGACATTTTGAAGGCAAATGTCGATGAGAGCTTTACACGGCCGATGCCGCCGGAGCGGCTGCTTTCATACCTTTACGGTGCGATTGGCAATCCCGGTGATAAAGCAACGAAACGCTTCGTGCCGATGTCTCACGAAATGGCGTTGGACGCGGGCGCCCGGCGTGTCCTCGTCCGGGGTGCACCGGTCGGTCTCAGCCCGATCGAGTTCCGTTTGTTGAGCGCCCTTATGACTGATGCAGGACGGGTGTTCAGCCGCGCCGAACTGATCGGCATCGCCTGGCCGCAGCGAGCATTCGTTGAGCCACGAACTGTCGATGTTCATATCGGACGCCTGCGGCGGGCGTTGAAGCGTGTCCTTGGCCGAGATGTGATCCGCACGGTGCCAAAGGTGGGATATGCGATTGACATCCTCTGAAGCATCTGAATTCCGTCACCTTCACATCTTCACGGAAAATTCCCCAAAACTTGCCGCCTCCTTCGTTGTATGAACAAAAGATTCGCGGTTAGCGTGTGGTGCGTCCAAACCTGGGAGTAAACCATGCAAGAGGCCGTTTCCGGCGCCGGGTCGCCGACCTTATCCTACAGAAACACCGCCAGCCTGGTCCGGCATGCCGGTCCTCACTTTGCCGCAGCCCACCTCGACGGCTTGATGGCACTTTATGTCCAACCAATGGATGGCAGAACGGTAGCGCTGCCCCTATCGGAGGGACGATCGGAGCGCGTCGTCGACTTTGTTCGCTGCTCGTATCTCGGGCTGGACAATCACCCTTCCATCGTCGAGGGAGCATTCGAAACAGTTCGCCGTTACGGGACGCTACACTGGTCCTGCGCACGCACACGGCTCAACTTTGCTATTCTCGGAGACCTCGAGGACGCCCTCTCTGACCTGTTCGAGGCGAGGGTAATCACATACACAACGGTGCTCGCCGCCAATCTGAGCGCGCTTCCGCTGATTGCGTCCGGAGTTCTGACCGGCGGCAAAAAGCCGGTCATGGTCTTCGACCGCCTCGCCCATGCAACGCTCGCCTTCAACAAGCCAGTCGTCGCCGAAGAGTGCGAGGTCCGCACTATCGGTCATAATGATATTCAGGCGCTCGAAGACATTTGCCGTCAGAATGATACCGTCGCTTTCGTTTGTGACGGTGTCTATTCCATGGGCGGATGTGCGCCGATAACAGAATTGCGTGAGCTTCAGGAGCGATACGGGCTCTTCCTTTATATCGATGATGCTCACGGAATTTCGATCTTCGGAGAAAGAGGTGAAGGTTTTGCCCGATCGCAAATGCCGGAGGGCCTTGGCGAGCGCACGATAATTGCAGCGTCGCTCGGCAAGGGCTTCGGGGCTTCAGGCGGGATGCTCATGCTGGGAACGGCGTTCCACGAAGAAATCTTTCGCCGCTTCGCTTTGGCGCATGCCTTTTCCGCCTCGATCAATGTCGCAGCAATTGGTGCCGCCCTCGCATCCCAGGCGATCCATCGCACACCGGAACTCGGCGTGCGGCAACGGGCGCTCGCTGAATACGTTTCCCTTTTCGACGAACTCGTGCCGACCGCACAGGCAGGATCACGACTGCCCATCCGCACGGTTGTCGTCGGTGATGAGCTTGCGGCAATCGGTGCCGCGAGAGTGGTGTTGGACGCCGGCTACTATACATCGGCCATTTTCTTCCCGACTGTCGCCAAGGGAAGGGCAGGACTGCGTATATGCCCGACCGCCAGTCACACGGCAACCGAAGTGCGCGATGTCGCTGCAGCCATCAACCATGCCCTCAGGGCCTAAGGATTGGCATTTGTGCCCCGGGCGCCTCTCGCCCGGGGCGCCTGGTTATCGAATCCAAGCGTTCCAACGCTCAAGCATCATCGCAGCATTTTCATTGATCCATTTGGCATCGGGGACGACGATGTAATCCCTGATGTCCTCGTCGCTTGGCAGTGCCGAACGTGCGGCCGGCGACATCAGCCCGGTCGCATCGCGGCTGGGTGGGGTGCAGAGGAGCTCCTCGCAGACCCTCGCTTGCGTCTCCGGATGATCAAGCCAGTAGCCGATCAGCTTCTCCGCGTTTGCCCGGTCCGGGGCGCCCTTGATGATCGTCAGGCGATCACCGACGAGAAAAGATGCCTGCTTGGACCAGGCGATCTGACGCCCTTCCGCCTTGAGCGTGTTTGCGCGCGTCAACCAGATTTGCCCGATGCTGTAGTCGCCGTTGCGAAAGTCCTGAACGCTCTGATCACCGGTCTTCCACCAGAGCGATATTGCGGGGCGGATCTCATCGAGCTTCCTGAGTGCGCGGTCGACGTCGAGCGGGAAAAGCGTGTCGCGCGGGACGCCATCGGCCAGCAGCGCGGCAGCCATCACGCGCCAGGGGTCATCGAAATTCGGGAACGAGCGGCCGCCTGGAAATCTAGTCTGGTCCCACATATCGGCCCAGCTCGATGGATTTCCCGCCTTGAACGCTGTCGGATCGTAGGCCATGAGCGTTGCGGTCGAAAAAAGCCTGGCGCCCGAACTGGTGCAGGCATCCTCGACAAGGTCTGCCCGAGCGCGAAAGGGCTTGCAAAAGTCGCTCAGGTCTTCAGACGTCAGCCGATGCGTTTCGGCACTCGCCTGGATCTCGCCGTCAGGGTACAGGTCCCACGTTACATTCCCAGTCTTGACCATGGCTGCAGCCTTCGCCCGCATCTCGGCATTTGTCGCTGCGACCGAAACGACCTTGATGCCGGTCGCTTGCGTGAATGGTTCGAACCAGAATTTTCGGAGTGCCGCATCGTAAGCGCCACCGGTCGTCGCAATGACCACCTGCTCCTCCGCTTGCGCCACGCCCAAACTGCCAAGCATAAGGCAAGCAGCAAGCAGGAAAGGCTTCATCTCGGTTCTTCTTTTCATCGCGTGTTCCTATGTGCGGACGAGATGGCCACGTTAGTCCTCCCCGCGGCCGACAAGGAGATGGATGGAGCCCATGAGGACGAGCGATATGGCGACGAGCAGCGTCGAAACCGATGCGATCACCGGGGTAAGGTTGAAGTCGATGTCCTCGAACATTTTGCGGCTGATCGTCTTGCCGCCCGTATCGGAAATAAAGAATGCGACCGTTGCCTCGTCGAATGAGGCCAGAAAGGCAAAGACAGCGGCCGCTGACACCGACGGCGCGATGTTTGGAAGCACAACGTTGAAGAAGGCGCGGGTCCGGCTTGCGCCGCAACTTAATGCGGCAAGTTCAAGTGACGGGTCGAAACGTTCAAGCGCCGCGGAGACGGTGATGATGACGTAGGGAACCGAGAGGACGGTGTGCGCGACCAGGAAGCCAGCAAAATTGCCAGTCAGGCCGAGCGGCGAGAAGATCAGATAAAGAGCAACGCCGAAGACGACATGGGGGACAATCATTGGCCCCAGAGACAAGGCCTGCAGAAGTGGCTTTCCCGGCAGATTGCCGCGAACGAGGCCGATTGCAGCCATTGTTCCGATTACCGTCGAAGCGATTGTTGTCGACAGCGCAATTTTCAAACTGAAAATCGTCGCAGCCCGCCAGTCCGGATCGGAAAGAAATTCGTGATACCAGTGAAGTGTCAGACCCTTCGGCGGAAACTGGATATAGCTGCCATCATTCAGCGAAATCGGGATAACCAACAGCGTCGGCAGAACCAGAAAGAACAGGATCGCGCCGATCAGGAGGCCCCCGACAAGGTGCAAGAGCGCCTTGCCATAAGGTCGATGGCTACCCTTTGCTCGAGGGGCGGTGAACGAAGTGGTAGCTGCGGACTCAGTTGACACTGTTCATTCCTTTGCTGATGGAAAGGGCCTTGCGAAACGCAAGGACAAAGACGAGCGTCGTCGTAAGAAGCACCGTGGCGAGCGCTGCGGCGAATGGCCAGTCAAGCAGGACGAGGGTTTGCTGGCCGATGAGCGCTGCCATCATCAATGCTCCCGGTCCGCCAACGAGTGCCGGCGTGATATAAAAACCAATCGCCAGAATGAAGCACATGACGCACCCGGCGAAAATTCCAGGAAGACTGAGCGGGAAAGTCACACGCAGGAAGGCGTCGATGTGGCCGGCGCCGAGATTGCGGGCGGCCCGCTGGTATTCGGCAGGGATCGTGCGCAGAGCATTGCAGATCGGCAGGATCATGAAGGGCATCAGCACATGTGTCATCGCGACTATGACAGCCCCTTCAGTATAGAGGAGCTTCAGAGGGCTCGTAACGATGCCGGTTTCAATGAAGAGATTATTGACGATGCCGTTTCGCTGCAGAAGCACGATCCAGGCATAGGAACGCACCAGCACTGAGGTCCAGAGCGGCACGAACACTGCCGCCGCAACGATCATTGCAGTCCTGCCCTTGGCCCGCGCCATAAGATAGGCAACCGGGTAGCCAAACAGCAGACTCGCAACAGTGACAATCACGCCCGTCTGCAGCGTGCGAAGCAGAACGTCGAGATAGAGCGGCTCGCTTATTATCCGTTCGTAATATTCGAGCGTGAATTCAGGCGCCATGATGCTCAGAAAGATCAATCGGCCGATCGGATAAACGAAGCCCGCGGCGAGCAGGAGGGTCAGCGGCGCAATGAGAACGAGCGTCAGCGCATGCGAATAGCGGCGGGACGAGTGGGAGAAAAGCCAGCTTGCTGGAGCAATTGGTGCAAGCGCCACATTGTCGGTGGTCATGGTGATCTTACGCCTCAACATCGGCAAAGAGCCGCAGGCCATCCTGTTCGGCAACGACATCCACCGGCGTGCCCTTTACAAACGGTGCTTGCATGCCATCGGCAGGTATCTGCACCTGGAGGATCTCGCGACTTCCAAAGTCAGCGCGAACGAGATGAAGGTCGAAGGAGCCTGCAAAGACGGAAGTTTCGATCCGCCCGGGCAGTGCGTTCTTTCCGCCCGCGCCGCGCGCTGCAAGGCCAAGGCGCTCAGGCCTGAGCGCCAGTCGAACTCGGCCACCGATCCTTGCCGCACCGTCGTAACCGGACACTGCGCTCGGTGTATGAAAGACTACGTCCTCATCCAGCTTGATTGCCTGGCTGCCGGCGGTCTCGCCCAGGAACTCTCCGCGCAGGAAGTTCATCTTGCCGATGAAATCAGCGACGAATGCAGTTTGGGGATTGCGGTAAATGTCTGCCGGGCTTCCGAGTTGTGCGATTTTCCCCTTGGCCATAACCGCGATCCGGTCCGACATGGTCAACGCCTCCTCCTGATCGTGAGTCACATAGATGACCGTCGCCCCGAGGCGCTGCTGCAATTGCTTGATCTCGATCTGCATGGATTCGCGCAGCTTCTTGTCCAGAGCCCCGAGCGGCTCATCCATCAGGAGAACAGGAGGCTCGAAAACTATTGCGCGCGCGACCGCCACTCTTTGTTGCTGCCCCCCGGACAATTCGTGCGGGTATCGTCTGGCGTAGTCGGGGAGCTGGACGAGGTCGAGCGCCCGGTGTACGCGTTCGGCTCGAAGATCCTTGCCAATGCCACGCATCTTCAGGGGAAATGCAATGTTTTCGGCGACGGTCAGATGCGGAAACAAGGCGTAACGCTGAAAGACCATCCCGATATTGCGGCGATCGGGCGATACGGCCGTCACATCGCGCCCGCCAATGACCAGTCGTCCGGCAGACGGGCTCTCAAAACCGGCAATCATCGTCAGTAGCGTCGTCTTGCCCGATCCCGATGGTCCGAGAATCGACAGGAATTCGCCTGCCGGAATGTCCAAGGTGACGTCACTTACGGCAGTCTGGCTGCCGTAAGCTTTCCATATGCGATCGATGAATACAGGCGCACCAATCAAAACGATGTCTCCTCCAGTTTGCGCGCTAGGACACGCGTTGAAAACCTCCCGGCCCGTGCGTGCGGCCGGGGCTGTGGGTACGACGCCGAAAAGATCGGCGGCTTTTGCGGCGGTGCTTTGCGCAGCCGCAACTTTGCGGATGTTCACGATGCCGTTATGCTGTCACATTACGGTAGCGCTTCTCGATTAAGTTATTTTTGTTGCAACAAAATTGTGACATTGTCAACGCATGGGGGTCGAAAATGAATAACAATGCAACCACAGGGGATCCGCCGGCCTCGGACGAGCAGTCCGGACGCCTGAGCGACTTCGCCTATTCATCGATTAAGGAGCAACTCACGCGCGGCGCGTACAAGCCTGGTCACAAGCTGCCGATCCGCTCGGTTGCCGAAATGCTGAAAATCGGCTCGACACCAGCACGCGAGGCGCTCAACAGGCTGGTCTTCGAGGGCGCGCTCGTCATGGCGGGACCCAAGACCGTTATCGTGCCGCATCTTGATCCCGCCGCGCTCTACGAGGTTACGCAGATGCGGCTGGCGCTTGAGGGGTTGGCGACCGAAAAAAGTGCGCTCCGTGCAACCGATGACGTGGTCGACAAGCTGTTGGCGCTGCAGGAAAAAATTACCTTGTCGCTGGATGAGCGGCGCTATTCCGATGCCCTGCACGATAACAAGGAATTCCACTTCACGATCTATCGCCTTTGCGAGATGCCGCACCTTCTTTCGACCATTGAAGCCCTGTGGTTAAGGGTGGGCGCCTCCTTCCACGACCTTTATCCCGAATTTGCCGAAGCAAAGTACGGCGTCCGCAACCACATGGCTGCGATAGAAGGTTTGATGGACAAGGATCCGTCTGCAGTCCGTGCGGCGATGGAAAGCGACATTCGGGATGGCTACCGCCGCTTGAAGAAAGCGGCGCAGGAGCGCCAGAAGCGGCAATAGCGCTGGTCGCAGTATTTTTTTGTTGCAACTTCTTCGGGTTCATGATTTTTGTTACAACAAAATTTGTGAAGGGTCGTGTGGCGACCCGCATTGACCGGAGAGGATCCAGATGTTTCATCCAGACTTATCGCGCAGCGGCCGGATTTTATCCCGGTCGCGGTCAGAACATTTCTTCAAAAGGGGGCGCCAGGTTTTTCCAACTGGAATAACGCGGGTCACGGTGGATCACGAGCCTAGCCCGCTTTACATCGCGCGCGGTGAGGGAGCCTATCTCATCGATGTCGATGGCAACCGGCTCCTCGATCTCAACAATAATTTCACGACGCTGATCCATGGCCACGGTTTCCTTCCCGTTGCCGACGCTGTCGCGGACCTTCTTCATCGCGGCACCTGCTTCTCCAACCCCACCGAGCACGAGATCACCCTTGCCGAGTTGCTGATCGAGCGCATTCCATCGGTCGAACATATTCGCTTCGTCAACAGCGGGACGGAGGCTGTGATGTTTGCGATCAAGGCGGCCCGCGCATTCACCTGCCGGCCGGGCGTTGCGCGCATTGAAGGCGCCTATCACGGCGCTTACGACTGGGCCGAAACGGGGCAGGCGGTATCGCCGGCCATCTGGAACGACCCGCAGCGCTCGCCAGCTGTACCCGCTTATCGTGGCATGCCGCCCGCGGTTGGCGAAGAGGTGACCGTCATCCGTTTCAACGACGTCGAAGACCTTGAGCGTCGCATTGCTTCGGCAGCGCCGTCGCTTGCCTGTATCCTTATCGATCCGATGCCGAGCCGCGCCGGACTGATTGCACCTGAACCGATTTTCCTGGCAGCCGTTGGTGCGATCGCCAGGCAGCATGGCATTCTCGTTGTTGCCGACGAAGTGCTCAACCTTCGACAGTCCTATAGGGGCGCTTCGGCCCGCTACGGTCTGCAGCCCGATCTGATCGCGGCAGGGAAGATCATCGGCGGAGGTTTTCCGATCGGTGCAATTGGTGGGCGCAGGGAGGTCATGCGGGTCTTTGCGAGTGACAGCGGCACGCCGCCGCTTCCGCAAGGCGGCACGTTCTCGGCAAATCCGGTATCGATGGTCGCGGGGCGGGTCGCCATGGAGGCAATGACCGAGGCGGCATTCGCCTCGCTCGAGAGCCTTGGTGACAGCATTCGCGCCGGTCTTCGCAGGGAGATCGCGCGTCGAGGCGCAGCCTTCAGCGTAACAGGTGCCGCATCATTGTTTCGCATTCATCCGAAAAGAAAGGAGCCCACAGATTTCCGTGAAGCTTATCTGGAGCCCACGGAGGCAGAATTGATGGCACGGCTGTCGCGACACTTTCTCAAGTGCGGCATCTTACTGCCCAATGGAGCCGCAGCGTGCCTGTCGACGGCAATGACCAGGGCTGATGGCGATGCGGTCGTCTCCGCCTTCGCAGATTTCCTTTCCTCACTTGATGCAAATCCAACCGAAGCAGGCATGTGATCATGGCCAATGATGTTTTCACCGTCGCCGAACGTATTGCGCATTCTCTCAAGAGATACAACGTCACCCATATTTTTGCTCAGAGCCTGCCTTCTGCGGTGATCCTCGCTGCCGAAGCAATTGGCATCCGTCAGGTCGCCTACCGTCAAGAAAACATGGGAGGGACCATGGCTGACGGCTATGCGCGTCTCTCCGGTAAGGTCGGCGTCGTCGCAGCGCAAAACGGACCCGCCGCAACACTTCTCGTTCCCCCGCTGGCCGAGGCACTTAAGGCCAGCGTACCGATTGTCGCCCTTGTCCAGGACGTTGAACGAGACCAGGCGGATCGCAATGCATTCCAGGAACTCGACCATCTCGCCCTGTTGCAATCCTGCACGAAATGGGTGCGTAAGGTGATCGTTGCGGAACGCATCGACGACTACGTCGACGCTGCCTTTACGGCAGCCGCGTCGGGCCGACCAGGACCGGTCGCGCTACTGCTTCCCGCGGACCTGTTGCGGGAGAAGATTGCGCCGTCAGCATTTCGGCGTGAGGCGGCCCTGGGTCATTGGCCGCTTGATCGTTTGCGTGCGCGCGATAGCGACATCGAGCGCGCAGCTTCGATGATTGCGGCAGCTCAGGCACCCATCATTATCGCCGGGGGCGGCATTCATGCAAGCCGCGCCGCCGGCGAACTCTCGGCGCTACAGGACGAGGCCTCGCTTCCCGTCATCACGACGAACATGGGCAAAGGTGCGGTCGCCGAATTCCATCCCCTGTCGGCTGGGGTTCTCGGTGCACTTGTTGGACCGAAGTCACTAGGACGACATACTGTTGCGCTCGTCGAAGAAGCTGATCTCGTCATTCTGGTCGGGACGCGAACCAATCAGAACGGCACTGACAGTTGGCGGCAAATTCCCCCCGCCACCTCAGTCATCCACGTTGATGTCGATCCAGTCGAAATAGGCCGAACCTACGAGGCGGTCAGGCTGGCTGGGGATGCTGCGGAAACAATCGGCGCGCTCCGCAGGGTGCTCGCTGAATGCGACCTTTCCTACCGAGCATCGAAGCGCGAGGAATTGGAGTCGCGTATTGCTGGGTTCTGGCGCGCATTTGAAGCAGAACGGCAATCAGTTGCGCGGTCGGACGCAAGTCCAATCCGTCCCGAACGGATCATGTTCGAACTGCAACGGATGCTAACGGCTGATACGACCGTCGTCGCTGATGCCAGCTATTCCTCCATGTGGGTTGCCGGCCAGCTGCGGGCACTTTCGCCTGGCATGCGGTTTCTCTCGCCGCGAGGCCTTGCTGGACTTGGGTGGGGCTTGCCGCTTGCGCTCGGAGCCAAAGCCGCAAGACCAGAGACGCCGGTGGTGGCGATCGTGGGAGATGGGGGCTTCGCCCATAGCTGGGCAGAGCTTGAGACCATGGTGCGGAGCAAATTGCCCGTCCTCATCATCGTCTTGAACAATGGCGTGCTCGGCTTCCAGCGTGACGCGGAAACGGTCAAGTTCGGCAGCTTCACCACAGCCTGCAACTTTGCAGACGTCGACCATCAGAAAATTGCCGAAGCCTGTGGCTGCCCGGCGGTACGCATCTTCGATCCCGCGGATCTTCCTAGATACCTCGAGCGGGGTCTATCAGGGGACGGACCCCTGCTGATGGAGATTATGACCGAGCCTGGCGCTCATCCGCCTCTGTCGCTGTTTGCTGCAATGGATGAAGCCGCATGAGCGCCGCAATCCGCACACCTGTTGCGGTCATCAGCGGGGGCACAACGGGGATCGGTCTTGCCACAGCGTTTCGTCTGCTCAAGGCCCGTCATAGAGTGGCTGTCTTCAGTCATGGCGAGGCAAGCGTCGAGGCCGCCGGCGCAGCGCTTGCCGAAGCTTTCGGGTCGGGGCAGTCGCTCGCAAGACAGGTAGATCTCCGCGACCCGGCTGCCATCAAGAATTTCTTCACCGAAGTCGCCTATGTCTTTGGGGCCCCCGAAGTTCTCGTCTGCAACGCCGGGATATCGCCCAAGGGCCCCGACGGACCTCCTGACGTCTCCGACCTTTCCCTGGAAGAGTGGAACGACGTGCTCACTGTCAATTTGACGGGTTCGATGTTGTGCTGCCAGGCCGTTCTGCCTGCGATGAAAAAGAAGGGCTATGGCCGCATCATATTCGTGGGCTCTCTCGCTGGCCGGACGAGACCACGGATCGCCGGAGCGAGTTACGTCGCATCGAAGGCGGCACTTTCAGGGTTATCCCGTGTGCTGGTCTCCCAATATGCTTCATATGGCATAACATCGAATGTCGTGGCGCCGGGTCGCATCCTGACGCCATTGACCGGATCCGCGGAAACAAAGACTAACATCGACGCCCTCACTCGCATTCCGACCGGCCGGCTTGGCGTTCCGGACGATGTTGCTGCCGTAATTGCGTTCCTTGCGTCAGAAGATGCCGGTTTCGTCAATGGAGCCATTATCGATGTGAACGGCGGCGAGTTCGCGCCGAGCTAAGGCCGGCCGCTTATTATAGGGCGCAGAGGCGATCGATATGACTGCTGTCATTCTGGTTTGCTCGCAGGATGCCGAACTTTATCTGCTGCTTGCGCATATTCTGCACGGCGAAGGTTTCGAGGCTCGGCTAGCAGCCACTGAAGACGATGCCGCGGAGGCCTGCACTTCGGCAGCAATTTCCGCAGTCCTCCTGGATTGTGGAAGCTGGCCCAGCGATATTGCGGCGATATGTGCGCTGTCAAAGGAGGCCAGACTTCCCCTCGGCGCTCTCGCCGGAGGAGAGCATGCACAGCACCTTCGATTGATCAAGGCCGGCCTTGAAGATGTCATCGCGCGGCCTTTGTCGCCAGCGAAGCTCATTGCCTTTTTGGATAGCGTAAGGCCGCGGCCGGAGCCCACGATATCTTCAAGTTTTGTCATTCCTGCCGATTTGGTCGTCGAAGATCACGCGGTCGTCGTCGCAGGGAAGAGAATTAACCTTGCGCCCATGGAGGCGCGCATCCTCAAGTTTCTGGTGGAAAGGCAAGGAGAGATCAGCACCCGTGAGCAACTCATTGAGGCCGTATGGCCTAACCCACGGTATGTGGGCCGTCGGGCCGTCGACGTGCATATTGGCCGGCTGCGAAGAGCGCTCGCAGAACTTCGGAATGTGCGGGTCCGCACAGCCTACGGCGCAGGCTACGCCGTTGAGTTTCACGAAGCGTGAATGATTGTATGGCCATCATCATGTGAGCATATAGATTGCGATGGTCCTGGACGGACGGGATCTGAATGCGTCAAAATGGACTGCCAAAGACGCCGCTTTACAGGTCTAAGTGAGGTCTGACCGGGCATCGGTCGACGAGGCGCCATATTGCCTGAGCTTATCCAAATGCTCGGAGCAGACGATCTTCACAAGCTCGAGCAACAAAGCCGTTTGCTCTGCCAGCCAGTCAAGTGCCTCCTCGTTGATTTCGAAATACTTGGAATAACGCGCCTTCACATATGCCTCGTTCAGCGTGTTAAACCAGGCGCGCTCGCGATGCTGATCTCGAGGAAAGGCTTCGGCAAGGCGCCGGTCCTGTTCTTCGGCAAGCGACCGGAGGAATTTGATGTTGTGGGAAGGCTGGCTGTAGTTAGTTAGCGTCAGCAGCACGCAGGAGTAGGCCTGCTCGAGCGATTGGTGAAGACTAAATGCAGCCCAATTTCCCCACGCATCACCAGTCTTCGCTGATTTGCCAAGTTGGAATTTCGCTGTTTCGAGAATAGCCGTTGCTTCGTTGAACCGTTGGTCAAAGTGCTCCTTCGCGACCCGATATCGTTCGGTCGCCGGGAGCGGCTTCGGTTCAGCAAGCGGCTCATCATCAAGTTCATAGAGAACGATACCTTCCTTGCGAATGTCGGAGAAGAAGTACTGTCCCTCCTTGAGATAGTTGTTCACCTCTCGCCTGGAGTGGACGATGAAGCTTACCGGCGTATCGATCGACTTGTCGTGGATCAGGCGGTCGGCAGCCTTGTACCAATATTCAGCGAACTCGCAGAGCTTCCGGTTGTTGACGATGATTAGCAGATCGAAGTCCGAGCGATAACCCTTCATCGTGAAGGGCTCATCAACCCAGCCGCCCCTGGCGTAGGAGCCGAACAAGATGATCTTCAAAATGCGCCCGCGCTTCTTGAACTCCGCTGTGCCGTCCTTCAGGGCGTCGTCGAATTCCTCGTGGAGGATTTCCAGCACGCGGCCAATCTCGCGTTGTTTACGAAGCGGAATATGATCGAGGGACAATTTCATGCACCATCGATAGGTGAAAGATCTCGCACCGTCCACCCGCAGTTTTAACGGTTGCGATAGCGTCGATGATAATCTTCGGTCACGATTACTTAGACGTCAACGCCAAGATAGACTGCTGGCGGTCGACCGCCCCAGTCGCCTTCTGTGTCAGCAGACGCCGGCGGCATTGTGAGCGCGCGATCGTGTCTCAGGCCTCCTCCTAGTGATCGAAAATACCGTCATCTGATCCAGGGTTCGTCATCTCGTTTTCGAGACAGCATCAGGTACCGTAACGCCTTCCAGTATTGGCTTTGACTTTCCACTATTTTGTACGGTAATTGCGGACAAATATTGCTCAGCGTAAAGCACAGGGCCGTTCCTGTCGGTTTTGGCGTTAGTTTTCCCGCGTCCGTAGAACTTTGTACAACTATGCCGCGCGTCAGAAAACGGTCAGTTGCAAGCGTGTTTTATGGATCGAATAGCGACCCGCCAGACTCGAAACGTCATCCTGGACGAGCAACGGAGCGTCCGCATAGACAAACGCGCGCCAGGGGGCTCCTGTGGCGGAAATGCCGGAAAAGCAGCGGCTTCGGAGATGGCCGTGGGACCGAGAGCCTGCTGAACGGTGCGGAAACTCAATTCAGGAAATGACGACTGGCCGTTTGCGCGGAGGCAGCCGTCGAAGTCTGCTTGGGAATTCCTGTCAACCCGGCCGAAATCTGCTGGAAAGCCCGGAAAACCAGGCATTTCCGCTCATCCAGGGTGACCGAGATTCTGATTTTCGCGGTTAAATCAATAACCATCGATAAGCGATACCTATCGATAGTAAGATGACGCAGAGATCGGCGTCTGAATGACGGAAACTTCAGTTTGCTTCGAAAATGATGCGGTAAATCACATGGTTAACGGATAGTGAACTCGATGAAGCGCCACGCCACACGGGAGGTTTCCCTCCCGCTTCAGACAGATCCCTAAAACACGAGGTCCAGCGTGGGAATCGAAGTTGTGATTATGAGGGTTTACACGCGTGTATCGTTGATGTGCATGCTATGCTAATCCAGTGGGGAATGGTCGAGGCTGATTCGAAAAATTGAGCGAGATAGCTATTGCGCCACTGAGGAAGAAAACCCTCAACGGCGACCTTTATGTGCGCGACGCGAGGATAGAGGAGTTGCTGGCAGAGTTGTCTAGCTTGCCACGCAACCAACTAGTTGAACGCGTTAAGATCTCCAACAAAGCTGATCCAAAGTATGTGCCAAGCGAGTGTCTTGTCTATTTCGTTCGCGCGACCCGCGGTGACAATCGCGAAGATTGGTTCGAACGTCTTTACCGCATTCTGCTAGAACGAGTGCTGCGTTCCCTCCCCAGGCCTGAAAGTCGCGACGGCAAATCCACTTCGCTGGCACGCGAGGCCGTCCGCGAAAAGGTTCTTGGGCGCTTTGCCGAGCTTCTCTCCGCGGACCGGGAGGAGTACATAGAAAAGCTTGATTACTTTGAGGTTCGCTTCGACGGCGCATTGGCCAATCTCCGGAGGGATGCCCAGGAGAAGGTCTGGCGCGACGAGAATCGCTCGAAACCGCTCGAATACGACGCGGAGAGCGGGGAGCTCTCTGCCGAGGTGGAGGAGGCAGCCGGCGTCTACGACCCGTTCGACAAGTCCGATTTAGACGACCCGACTTACCGGTCGCGCCTGGAGGCGGCGATTAATGCGTTGCCACCAGAACAAAGCAGGATCATTCACATGCTACGAGAAGGCTTCCCCATCGATTCGAAAGAGCCGGGCGTCATGACGATCGCGACGGCGCTCGGCCGCTCGGAAAAGACCATAAGAACATATCGCGACAAGGCCTACGCAGCCTTGCGCGCGGCCATGTGCGACGGAGGGGACCGGTGAGCCCCGCCGTCGGCCGCCCGTTGCGCGAGGACGTGCTCGACGCATTCTCGGTTGAGCCTCATCCTGACCGTCAGACGCTGGAGCGCTACCTGCGTGCTTACCCGGAATACGCCGAAGATTTGATTGACCTCTCGCGGGAGCTGAACCGCGATCTTTGCGAAGACGAGACTCCGTTGTCTGTCGAGGATCGGGCGCTTATAGACGCGGCTTGGCGCCAGTATGCCGAGGCAGCGCCCAAAGCCATCGCCGACCCTTTCGCGGCGCTGTCGACGGACGGTCTACGTGAGCTCGCTCATCGACTGGATGTGCCCCGACAGGTCGTGGCCGCCTTCAGAGAACGCCGCGTCATTCTCGCTACGGTACCTCGACCCTTCCTTGCGCGTTTGGCGCAAGTGGTGAATAGCTCCATCGACAACCTGGAGGCGCTCTGGTCGCAGCTCGCATCGACGCCAGCACCGGCACGAAGCTATAAGGCAGATTCGAAACCGATCCCTGTTGAACCGGTGAGCTTCGAACGACTGCTCATCGACGCGCGCGTCCCGGAGGAGAAGCGCGCCAAGCTCATGATGGACGCGGACTAATATGGACGGTGTGGAGCTCGCTAGACAGATCGCGGCCGAGCTCCACGCCAATGCCGTCGCCAATGGCGTCAGCCCCTGGGATCCGTATGCTTTCGCCGTGGCCGAGGCACGCCGCCGCGGCCTAGATGTGGAGCCGACGGCAGCGGGCGCTGCGTTGCTGGACGGGGGACGAGCGACCTTTCTGCCGAAGGACCGCCTCATTCTGCACGAGAATGTCGGTTCGCCGTTCGAGCAGGCATTCCTTGTTGCTCACGAAATCGGTCATGTCGAGCTCGGCGATGATCCGGAGGGCGAGCCGGCGCGGGAAATCGATCTCGCCCGGCCAGCTGAGCCTTCACCGGTCGGGCTCGATCGCGTCGTCGACTACGGCCGGCGCCAGCGACGCGAAGTCCAAATGGATTTGTTCGCGCGCGAGTTCTTGCTCCCTAGGCCGGTCGTCCGGGCGCTTCATGTCGATCAGGGCCACACAGCGTCCGATATCGCAACAAAGCTCGGCGCTCCGTTCGACGTGGTCGCGCAGCAGCTCCTTGATGCGCTGTTGTTACCACCTGTCTCCCCGGCATCCGCAGAAGCGCGTCCCGAGGTGCCTCTGAACGATCTTCAGGCAGCGGCCGCCGGGCATCGCGGCGAGCCTTACCTCTTAGAGGCTGGCCCCGGAACCGGCAAGACGCAGACCTTAACGGCGCGCGTAGAGGGCCTGCTTGAGGAGGGGGTGGACCCGAGGCGCATCCTTCTCCTGACGTTTTCCAACAAGGCTGCCGGCGAGATGGCGGAGCGGATCGCGCGCAAGCGCAAAGACGCTGCTGCCGCCATGTGGATTGGCACTTTTCATGCTTTCGGCCTAGACCTTATCAGGCGCTTTCATGTCGAGCTGGGGCTGCCGAAGGATCCTCGGATGATGGATCGCACCGAGGCAGTCGAACTGCTCGAAAATGAGTTCCCGCGCCTCGGCCTGACCCACTATCGCAACGTCTACGATCCCACCCAGATCATCGCCGATATGTTGGGCGCTATCTCTCGGGCCAAGGACGAGGTGGTGGATGCGGCGGAGTATGCTCGTTTGGCCAACGCGATGAAGCCCGGCGAAGCGGCGGAGCGTGCCTCCGAAGTCGCCCGCGTTTACGCCGCGTACGAGGAACTGAAGCGCCAGGCGCACTGCGTCGACTTCGGGGACCTCGTATCGCTGCCCGTGCAACTCCTTGAACGGGACGCCGCGATCCGCGCCCACCTTGAGGCTCAATATGACCACGTGATTGTCGACGAGTATCAGGACGTGAACCGGAGCAGCGTCCGCTTGCTCGCGGCCCTGAAACCCGACGGGCGCAACCTTTGGGTCGTTGGCGACGCGAAGCAGTCGATCTACCGCTTCCGCGGCGCGTCGTCGTTCAACATGGCGCGCTTCGGTAACGAGGATTTTCCCGGCGGCAAGCGGGGACGCCTAAAGCGGAACTATCGCTCGGTCGAGGAAGTCGTTGAGGCGTTCTCTGCGTTTGCGGTCGGGATGCGCGCCGGCGATGCCGCCAGTGGGCTCGAGTCAGATCGCGGCGCCAGCGGCACGCGATCGGAGCTACGCGCCGTAAGGCGAGCAGAGGAGCAGACGGTGGTCTTGACCGACGCCATCGAGGAGATGCGGCGGGCGGGGCACGGCTATCGAGAACAGGCTGTGTTGTGCACTGGCAATGAGAAGCTTTCGACGCTTGGACAAGACCTCGAACGTCTTGGCATCCCGGTCCTCTTCTTGGGCAGCCTTTTCGAGCGGCCGGAGGTGAAAGACCTTCTATCATTACTCTCTGTTCTTGTGGATCGGAGAGCGATGGGGCTGGTGCGCATCGGCTGCTGGCCCGACTTTGCCATGACCGTCGGCGACGTGGCGGCGGTCATCGAATACCTACGTGCATCGGACCCGGATCCGGGTTCTTGGCTGCAGAACATTGATGCGATTCCCGGCTTGAGCGAGGCTGGACGAACGGCGATGAAGGCGCTTGCCGCGGCGCTTGCTGGCTTCGGCAGGACCTCGTCGCCCTGGGCGATTGTTGCAACCGTCCTGCTTGACCGTACTCGGATCGCCGCTCGGATCGGCACGTCCGAGAATTTGGCTGACCGGACCCGCGCGATCGCCATATGGCAGTTCCTTAACTTTGTTCGCGCGCAGCCGGCTGGACAGGGGTTGCCGATCTCTCGGCTGCTTGATCGAGTCCGTCGTTTGGTCCGCCTCGGCGACGATCGCGATCTTCGTCAGCTTCCGGCCGCGGCTCAGGGTCTCGACGCGGTCCGGCTTATGACCATTCATGGAGCCAAAGGGCTTGAGTTCGAAGTCGTACATATCCCGAGCATGAACGCTACAATCCCGCGCACTCCGCCTCCGCCGCGTTGCCCGGCGCCGGATGGTATGATCGAGGGCGCGGAGGGCAGCGCGGTCGACGTCTTCTACGCCGGACAAGCGGAAGAGCAGGAGTGCCTGTTCTATGTTGCGCTCTCGCGCTCCAGAGATCGGCTATTCCTTTACGCGCCGACTGAAAAGAGCAACGGCCATAGCCGGCCGGTCTCGCCATTTCTTGCACGGCTTGGCGCGTCGCTGGCACGCACGTCCCCGGTCCCGAGCCGGGACCTGCCGGCTGCACCGGAGGACGCGGACGTGCCACTGATAGTCGAGGGGGTGCTGCGGTTCAGTTCCTCGCAGATCGCCTTGTACGAGACCTGTCCGCGCCGCTTCTTCTACACCCATGTCCTGCAGGTCGGCGGGCGGCGAACGACGACTGCCTTTATGCAGCTACACGATGCTGTGCGCACTGTCATGGAGGCGATCATCGTCGAGCGGGCGGCCGTGACCGATGAAGATTTGCGCGAACGGATCGTGGCGGCGCTCGTGGCCTCCGGCCTCGGCGACCATGGTTACCGAGAGGAGTTTACGGCGCTCGCGTTTGCAATGTTGAGATATTTCGCGAGCAGCCGCGACGGTTGCACCGTGGAGGAACCGGTCGCGTTGAGTTTGAAGTTTGGCGACGAAGAGATCATCGTGCGGCCGGACGATGTCCTGGTGCGGCCCAATGGATCCCGCGCCCTGCGCCGGATTCGCACCGGGTACCTCAGATCTGCGGAGAGCAAGGACGTGGGGGCCGCGGCGTTCATGCTGGCGGCTCGCCAAGCGTTCCCGGGCGCGGAGGCAGAGCTAGTGCATTTGTCCGATTGCGCGTCGCGACCGATCCCGCTTTCGGACAGGGAACTCCGTACGCGGCGAGACAAACTCGCCGGTTTCCTCAGGGACATCCGCGCCGGACGCTTCCCTGCGAAGGTTTCGTCCTTCACCTGTCCCGCTTGCCCCGCCTTCTTCATCTGCGGCCCGACGCCCGAGGGCGCGCTGCAAAAAAAGTTCGCCTGACCGTACCGGTCGGCGAAGGTCGCACCGATTGGACCCTTAGAGCCGGGGCATGGTCCCGGAGAGACATAAGGATCCAATCTGATGAACACTGAAGAACTTCTCGAATACGACGATCTCGGCGACGCCCTGCGCGAAGGCCGGGCTCTGCGTCCGGCGCGCGGCTATCGCATCCGCTTCGCGCAGGGCGACCTCAACTTTACCCCCCTCGCGGTCAGTGACCCCGTGCCGCTTGGGCGGCAGATTCTCGAAGCAGCTGGGCTCGATCCCCACGACGGCTACAGCCTTTTCGGAATCCTGCCGTCAGCCGAGTTCGAGGATCTGCGCCTCGACGAGCCGTTCGACCTGCACGAGCGCGGCGCCGAGCGGTTTGTCGCATTCCAAAGCGATCGCGACTTCAAGCTGACGCTGAATGACAGGCAGATCGCGTGGGGCAAGCCCGTCATCAGCGGCGCGGCGCTCTACAAGCTCGTTGAACCTGGCGAGGACGAGGGCGTCTTCCTGGAAGTGCGTGGCGGTGAGGACCGGCTGATCGAGTCGGGCGAGCTCATCGACCTCGACGCGCCGGGCATCGAGCGGTTCATCACCGCGCCGAAGGGGCCGCTGACCTACGAGATCATCGTCAATGCGCGCCCCCGCACGGTGAACGAACGCCGGGTCACCTTCGAACAGATCGTTCAGCTTGCCTTTCCAGGCCCTCATGCGCCAAACGTCGAGTTCTCGATGACCTACCGCCACGCAGCTTCGAAGCCCCACGCCGGCGAACTCGCTGCCGGCGGGTCCGTCGAAGTCAAGAAGAAGGGAACGATTTTCAATGTCACCCGCACCGTTCAGTCGTAGTGCCGACCTCAAGCGCCTCCGCGACGAAGGATATTTTGTGCAGATCCAGGGCGGATTTCTGGTGATGCGCGAGGTGCCTTACGTCGATAGGCAGAAGCAGGTGCGGACCGGAACGCTCATCTCCAGCCTCACCATGGCCGGGGATGAGACCCGCACGCCCGACACCCACGTCGTCTACTTCGATGGCGAGTATCCCTGTCGGGCCGATGGCACGCCGATCCAGGGCATCTCCCACCAGACCAATACGATGATCAACCTGGGTCACGGCCTGACTGCGCGGCACGCCTTTTCCAGCAAGCCGGAGACGGGCTATACGGACTACCACCACAAGATGACGAGCTACGCGGGTATCCTGTCGGGACCCGCTGCCGTGCTGAGGTCCGACGCCACGCCGAGAGTGTTCCGCGCGCCAGAGGACGAGGAAGACAGCGTCTTCAACTATACGGAGACGGCCTCCGATCGCGTCGGCATCGGCGCGCTGACCGAGCGACTGGAAGGTGAGCGGGTCGCGATTATCGGGCTCGGTGGCACCGGATCCTACGTCCTGGACTTTGTTGCCAAGACGCCGGTTCGCGAGATCCGCCTGTTTGATGGGGACGAGTTTCTCCAGCACAACGCGTTCCGCTCCCCGGGCGCGGCGTCATTGGATGAACTGCGCGAGGCTCCGAAGAAAGTCGACTATCTCAAGCGCATCTACGCCCGGATGCATCGAGGCATTGTCGCGCATGCGGTGGCGCTGGAAGCCAGCAACATGCATCTCCTTGATGGCGTCACCTTCGCCTTTATTTGTCTTGACGACGGTGAGGCGAAGCGCGTCATTGTCGAGAAGCTGGAGGCGATTGGCGCTTCCTTCGTTGACGTAGGCATGGGGCTCGAGCTCGACGAGGGATCGCTCGGCGGCATCTTGCGGGTGACCGCCAGCACTCCCGCGAAGCGGGATCACGTGCATCAAGGCCGAATCTCCTTCGCGGGCGGCGGGGCCAACGACATCTACTCCTCAAACATCCAAGTCGCAGATCTGAATGCGCTGAACGCAGTGCTCGCGGTCGTGAAGTGGAAGAAAATTCGCGGCTTTTACCGCGACCTCGAGCGGGAGTACCACAGCACCTACACCACGGACGGCAACATGCTCCTCAACGGAGATCTCGAGTGATGCGGCACAAGCGCTTAGAACACCGCTTCGTCGAGCACATTCCGGAGATCCTTGGGCCTGGCGTCCTCTACGTCTCCATGGAGTACGCTACAGCTGTCCATAGCTGCTGCTGCGGCTGCGGCGAGGAGGTTGTAACGCCCTTCACGCCGACGGATTGGAAGATGACCTTCGATGGCGAGGCGATCTCTCTCAAACCATCTGTGGGCAATTGGAATTTGGCTTGCCGTTCCCACTACGTGATAGATCGCGGTCAGGTTATCGAGGCTGACCCTTGGACGGATGAGCAGGTCGAGGCCGAGCGCCGCCGAGATAAGGCTGCGAAAGCGCGATACTATGGCGCGACAACTGTGGAACGGCCGCCTGCGGCGGCGGTGACGTCAACGGCCGCTCGGCCCAAGGTCGGCTTCTGGCGACGAGCAGTGCGCTGGCTTGGCGGGGGACGTTGATGGTGAAATGCGATCGCGGCCTCCAGGCGAAGTGGCAAGCCCGAATTAAGATGAACTCTCAAGTCCGCAAGCTGCAGGCGTGCGAGACCAGCACGACAGGATTCACAGAGAAGGGGATTTGATGATGGCTAAGAATACAGGAGATGGGTACCGCCGCGGCGCTGTAACGGGCAGAACCCAGTTTCAGCGCCCGGATGGGATGTACCAGAAACGAGATGAGCGCACCCGGCTATTTATGGAGGTCAAGCAGACGCCGGGCAAGTTTAAGGGTGTGGCCAAGGAGCCTGACGGCCGCGACACAGAGAATTCATGACCATCGTGCGGGTTTGCCGCGTCAAAGCTGCTTTGGACCAGCGTCGCGCCAGCTCCGTCGCCGACGCTCCAATAATAAAGAGTGGGCGATCGAAAAGAGGTGTTCTTCGAGACCCGAACACGTCGGTGGCGTGTGGCCGGGGCGCAAGCGGGGGCTGAAAACATGCATTTGGTATTTGGGTTGTCGGACGGGCGGGTGTATCCCGAGGCAACTGAGGCGATGGGCGCCATCGACGCAGCAGTCGTCGGCCCCGCAGGTCTGGTCGGCGTGCTCGAGGTCCAGCTCGGGATACTCGGCCCGAGTGCCTCCCGTGCCGTACGGATCGCGAGCTATCTCGCCAAGCTTCGGGCTGCCGGTGACGGCCGCTTCTGGGGTGCATCATTCGAGAAGGATCCCTGGTCAACAGCGGCAACCTTGCTGCAATGGCGTGACGATCTCATCGCGGCAGGTTGGCAGTGCAATCCCATTGGGGCGTGCCGGATTGACGATCTGGCCGCGGCAGAGATTGCCGGTACGATGTTGCCCCCTGGCCTGGCGGATCGCGCGGTTCAGCTGCTGAACGCGTTGCCAAGCCGTCCCGGTCTGCGCCTCAAACGGCTCACGGCGGCTGAGCCGAGAGCCCTGCTGCCCCCACTATGGCGGCGGGTGCTAGAGGCGCTGGAGGCCGCCGGCGTCTCGGTCAATCAGCACGAAGGCAACGTACAGGCCGCAGAGGGCTCCGACCTTCGCCAAGTGCAACGTGCTCTTGCCGGCGAAGGACGAGAGCAGCTCAAAGGAGACGGCACATTCGTCGTTGTCGACGCCGACACGGAGCTCATGGCTGCCGAAGTAATTGCCGATTGGCTAGCGGTCAGTCCGGCGGAGGAGCGCGCGGGCACCGTTGTTTTGGCTCCGGACGGAGACACAGCCCTGCTCGATCATGCATTGCGGGCGCGTGGCCTCCCGGCGCTTGGCCTTTCAGTGGCATCCCCCTGGCGTGGAGCGCTTCAGGTGCTGCCGCTCGCCTTCGCCGCTGCTTGGCAGCCATTTGATCCGCGCGTCCTGCTCAACCTTCTCATGCTCCCCCGTCCGCCGATCTCTCCTTGGGCAGCGAGACGTCTGGCCCGCGCGTTGAGCAAGGAGCCGGGTATCGGGGGTGCGGCTTGGCTTGATGCCTGGGCCGGGATCGAAGCCCGGCTCATCGAGATGTACGCCGCGCTTCAGCCGAAGGACACGCGGAAGAAGGTGGACGCAGTGCTTGCCGAATGGCGCACCTGGACAGATGTCGGCCGCTTCGACAGGGCTGTAGGTATTCCGACGGTCGAGGCACAGGCGATCGCCGGTCGAGTGGCCGCATGGGCGATGCGCGCGGATGCCGGACGCAACGACAGGCTGTTGCTGGCGGTCGCTGCGGCGGCGGGTGCCCTGGTGGACTCCCTCAATCGCCTTGAGCAGGAGGTCGTGCCGGCATTGCTCCTTGAGCGGGTCGTCAGCCAAGTACTTTCCGAGGGTGTCGTTAATCCGGACCATGTTCCCGAAGCAGGAAGTGTTCGCGCCGTCCGCTCTCCCGGAGCGTTGTGGTCGGCGGCGCCGCGGGTGATCTGGTGGGGGTTCGTTGGCCCAGGCGAGCGATTCTCGCGCCACCCTTGGGATCGAGCCGAGGTCGAGGCCCTCGAGGCCGCAGGTGTGACCTTAGAGACGTCGGCTGACGCAGCGCGAAGGATTGGGGCCGGCTACACCCGGGTTCTGCAGCGCTCCGCAGAACGGCTGATTTTCGTGCGGCCGGCGCTTTCGGGCGACGAACAAACGACGGTGCACCCTCTGGCCCACCAATTCAAACCCATCCTTGAGGGGGCCGGCGAAGGCGTGGTGTTCAAAGCCGAGCGCGTCCTGCGCGAGCCCGACGCAGCACTCGCCGGACGCCTTCTCACCCGTCATCCCGCGGAAACCAAAGACCCGCCCGCTGGTGCCGCGAAATGGACCTTGCCTGCTGGCGCGGCCGGTTTGATGGAAGGGCGCCGCGAGAGCGCGACTTCGCTTCGTCGACTCTTCAACTGCCACTTTGGTTGGTTCGCCCAGGATGTATTGGGCCTGCGACCCGGCCGCTTCGCCGAAATTCCTGGGCCGGACCAGCTGTTTGGCAATCTCGCTCATGAGATTGCACGAAGGTTGCTCCCTTCCGGACCGCCACCGCCGATGGCTGGTGTGCGTGCCGCGGCTACGGAACTCTTCGAGATGCTGCTGCCACAGATCGCAGCGCCACTGCTACAGCCCGAATACGCTGGTGAGCTCTCCGCCGCGCGCGAACTTGTGCCGGCTGCGTTGGAATCGCTCGTGGGTCTTCTGCATAAGCGCGAACTGGAAGTCGTTGGATCGGAACTCGAGCGGGAGGGTTCTTACCGTGATCTCGCCCTTCAAGGGCGACTGGACCTGCTCGTGCGCCGCGGGCCGCAAGTCGCAGTCCTGGACCTGAAATGGACCCGATCCGAGCGGCGTTACTTGGAGGAGATCGCTGACGGGAGCGCGATCCAATTGGCCGTTTACCGCGCGATCTCGGCGGACGACGGCGCCAAGGGAACCGGAGGCTACTTCCTGTTGCGTCAGCGCCGGATCCTGGCCGGCGACGGTTCAATCCTCACCGACCATCCGATCGAGGCCGAGCGCGCGGATACCGAAACGCTCGACATGGTCGCAGGTGATTGGAAGCGCTGGCGTGATCTTGCGTCGTCAGGCGTGCTGGTGGCAGCCGGGTTCGACGACGCCGTCGACCATCGGCCTGAGGGTCTCGAGTTCGAGGCGCCGAAGGAGCCTTGCCGCTTCTGTGATTTGACCAGCCTCTGCCGTGTCCAAGTGGAGACAATCTAATGCGTCGACTGAACACCATCACCGCTGCCGCCGGGGCCGGCAAAACCACCCGCATCGTTGCCGACATTGCGCGCGAGGTCACCACGCGTGCACCGGAAGAGATCTTGGCCACGACCTTCACGATTAAGGCGGCTGACGAGCTTGTCGAGCGCGCCCGTGCGAAGCTGTTCGAAGGGGGGAATTCGGAAGCCGCGGCCAGCCTCCTCGGAGCACGCTTTGGCACTGTCAACGCCGTGTGCGGCCAAATCGTCAATGATTTTGCGATCGATCTGGGACGATCACCGTCAACGAGCGTCATCGGGGAGGGCAACGAGGCTTTGGTCTTCAGTGTGGCGGCGGATGCCGCCATTGCCGCCAAGGCCGGAGTGCTCAACCCGTTGGCCGAACGCTTCGGTTATAACGACCCGAGGCGACCGGACAGTGGTGAGCCGCCGGACTGGCGGCGCACGGTGCGCGCGATCGTCACCCTGGCCCGGGCCAACGGTCTCGATGCTGAAGGCTTGTTGGCATCGGCGGAACGCTCGGTCGAATCTTACCGCGCTCTCCTGCCGTTACCGGCTGCTGATGGCACCGCGCTGGACGCAGGACTTGCTGCGGCACTTGCGGCCGCCGTCGCCGCCCGGCCAGCACAGCCGAGCAAGACCGCGGCAGATCACCTGCCCACCATCCGCGCGGCGCACGAGCGCGCGTCGCGCGGGGAGGTGCTCAATTGGTCGATGTGGGCAAGATTGACCAAGGTCGCCTGCGCGCGGACCAAGGATGGACCGGCCTACGCGGAAGCCTTGGCCAAGCTGGTCGCTGCGGCTGGGCACGTGGATCATCCACGTTTGCGGGTCGAGACCGAGCAGTTCATCCGTGAGACGTTCACTTGCGCGGCGGAGGCCCTGACGGCCTATCACAACTGGAAGGCAGAGCGTGGCCTTCTCGACTTCACGGATCAGGAGGCGCTCGCGCTGGAGGTGTTGAAGGATCCCGTTCGCGTTGGCCGATTGCGCGAGCGCGTTGGCCGCGTGTTCGTGGATGAGTTTCAAGATTCCAGCCCGCTGCAGCTCGCTGTGTTCACGGCCTTGGCGGAAGTTGCTGAGGAGAGCACCTGGGTTGGCGACCCGAAGCAGGCAATCTATGGCTTCCGTGGAGCCGATACGGAACTGACCCAAGCCGCTTTCACCGGCGCGGGCGCAGCCGCGAATCCGCAGGACGTGCTTTCAACTTCGTGGCGCAGCCGTCCCGGAGTGATCGAGCTGTCGAACGCCTTGTTTACACCGGCCTTCGAGCGCATGGGGCTGCCGGCGGCTCAGCATGCATTCTCGGGTGCGGCCCGATCGGACGTCGGGTTCGATCGCCCACCGACCGCTTGGTGGCCACTCCTCGGCAAAGTCGATGAGCAAGCGCAGGCGCTGGCCGAGGGAATTCGTCAATGTCTGGAGGATGCTTCGGCGTGGATGGTCGAAGGCGCTTCGCGTGAGCATCGCCCCCTCCGCTCAGGGGACATTGCTGTCCTTTGCCGCACGAATACGGACGTGGCCCGTTTCGCCCGGGCCCTCAGTCGAGTTGGTTTGCCGGTGGCGGTGGAACGTTCCGGACTAGCGCGCACCCCCCATATCGAGCTTGTGCTGGCGGCCTGCCGCTGGGTGGCCGACGCGACCGACCGATTGGCGCTCGCGGAACTCGCCCGGTTCTTCGGCAGCGATCCGGAGTCGGATGTGTGGCTAAGCGCAGCCGCAGCTGAGGATTCCGTCGGGGCGCTGCGGGCAAGAGTTCCTGTTGCGGCCGAACTTGAGGGAATCCGCGAGGGCGTGCTGAATCTAACGCCCGCCGAACTGGTCGATTCGGTGATCGCGTTGCCAGCGATGATGGCGCAAATCGAGCAATGGGGCGACCCGGCCATTCGTTTCGACGACCTCGAGGCGCTCCGAGGTTTTGCCGCCGCCTATGAAGGCGAATGCGCCGCGTCCGGCACGCCAGCGACGCTGCAAGGTCTTCTCCTCAGCCTAGATGGCGCTGATCCAAAGCGGCCGCCGAGTCTCGCCAAGGACGCGATCAAGGTGATGACCTATCATGGGGCAAAGGGTTTGGAATGGCCCATGACCGTCCTGACGGGGCTTGCGTGGGAGCCCAAGGCGCGGCTGTTTGAGCCGGTCGCGGAGGTTGATGGTGAGCTCGATTGGCGCGCGCCCCTCGAAAGACGTTGGATTCGATTCTGGCCGTGGCCATATGGTCAGTCTGGCAAAGACAGCGCCCTCGAAGTCGCGGCGTTCACGTCCGAGCTTGGTCAGGCCGCCTGGCGCCGCGCCGTGCACGAAGACATCAGGCTCCTGTATGTCGGGGTGACGCGCGCTCGCGATTATGTCGTGTTCGCGCCGCCCGCCAAAGGGACATTGAACTGGCTGAAATTGCTGGATGAGCCTGACTGTGCGCCACATGTCGTTCCACCGCCGATGGACGACAATCTGCTGACTGTTGGTGACCGAACCTTTGTTGCTGATGTCCGGCCGCTTGCAGCGAATGGAGCAGCCGAGGAGCGCTGCCCGCAGCCACCTTTCGTGCGGCCACGCAGCGTTCCTGTGGAACGGCCGCCGCTGTACTTGCGGCCCAGCCAAGCCGAAGGCGGCGATTGGCGGGTCGTGGAGCGCGTGAACCTCGGTGGGCGGTTGCCGATCGATGGGGTCGCAGACATGGCGGCGCTCGGCGAAGCCTTGCATGCGATCATCGCCTACGATGATGTCAGCAGGGACATGGAGCAGCGGCTTGCGGACGCCGACGCGACGCTCGCGCGTTGGGGAGTGAAGGGGTTCGCCGCGGTCGATGCGTTGACCGCATCCGACAGGCTTTCCGCCTGGCTCGGAACCCGCTGGCCCCATGGCAATCTGTTGCATGAGACGCCGGTAACGGCGCGGTTCGGCGATCAACTCGTTCAGGGCAGGATCGACCTGCTCGTCGACTTCGACCAGGGTTCGGCGATTGTCGACCATAAGAGTTTTCCCGGCCGTGTCGATCAGTGGGAGGGCCATGCCATTAGACACGCGCCTCAGTTGGGGCTTTACGGCAAAGCCGTCGCCTTGTTGTCGGGCCGACCATGCAACGAGTTATGGATTCATATGCCGGTTGTCGGCGCCCTGCTGCGGGTGGTTCGTACCGAGTGAGCAGGAAAGCGCCTGATCGTCCGACTTGGAATCTCGAGATCAGGGTTGGGCCAATAGAGGCGGACTGCGTTTGGTCGGACTTTACCAACGGAGCATCCACAGGACCTGGCTCTGAGCGAATGCCCAACGTGTTGTAACGATTAACTTTTCAAATTCATGATTTCTATTCGAACTTGTCCAGCTGGAGAAACGGGGAGGGGAACGAAACATGGCCCAGAGTTCAATCTACATGGTCGACGCGGATGGGGGGCTCAGGCGCATGACACCATCGGCGCCCGAGAATGAAGACAGAATGCAAACCCTCGTTGCTCGCTATCCCGAGCTCATCACCGATGGGGATGGTGATCTGTTGCTGATCCGGCGTGAGCAGTCGATTGCTGACAGCGAGGATGGCTCCGGTCGCTGGTCGCTCGATCACCTGTTCGTCACGCGTGATGCGGTGCCAGTCCTCGTCGAACTGAAGCGCGCAGTGGACACCCGTCTTAGGCGTGAGGTCGTTGGCCAGTTGCTGGATTATGCGGCCAATGCGACGGCCTACTGGCAAGCAGGTCGGATCGCGGACAGTTTTTCGAAGACTGCTGCCGACTCCGGCGAAGACCCCGAGGCTGTCTTGCGCGAATTTATCGGCGATCAGGACACGGCCGTGTTTTGGGCTCAGGTAGACGCCAACTTCAAGGCCGGCCGGATCAAGTTGGTCTTCGTCGCCGATGAAATTCCACGTGAGCTGGCGCGCATCGTCGAATTTCTCAATGATCAAATGCGCGCGGACGTGCGGGCCGTGGAGTTGCGGTGGTTCGCCGGCGACGGTGATGTCATCACGCTCAGCCCGCGGGTGATTGGCGAGACCGAGCGGGCGACTGCAGCGAAGCGATCGTCCGGGACGCTCGAGCCCATCTCGCGGGACCAATGGCTACAGAAACATTGCGGATCGGCCGGCGATGCGATTCATGCCGGCGCACGAGCATTTACTACCTTGGTGGAACGCCTAGGTGGGAAGGCTGATATCCCTTCAACACAGGGCTCGATCTACGCCATGTTCAAAGGTAACGATGGCAAAGCGTTCTACCCACTCCATCTGTGGGCGTACAACGCATCGGTCTCATTCTCGCTGCAGTATCTCTACAAGAGGTCGGGCATGCAGGAAGAAAGTGTGAGGAGCCAACTCCTTAGTGAATTGGCAGAAATTGTCGGGCCATTGTCGACGATGAACCTCAAGGGGTTCCCGGCCTTCAAGGTCGCCTTGTTAGCCGACCCGGTTATTGCTTCCAAGATGGAAAAGTGGCTCGGTAACACGCTCAACCGAATCCGATAGCCATCCTCGGCCGCCTTCTCGCGTGGGGTACTTATACCCCGCTGATCTCAACGAACTGTGAGGTCGCCGGTGGTTGCAAAACAATTCCATAAGGAAAGCATCGGCGGTACTGACGATGCCGATCATCTGACGCAACCAAAAATCGTTCGTGGGGCGAGTTCGGGTGCTCCCGCAGAGGGGTTGTAACTTGCTCACCAGTGGGCATGATCTTCATGGGACAGCAGAGGGGAACACTGGAATGCCGCTACAGAACGCCGCGATCGAGCTGAGATCGGTCAACAGGCTGCTCGTGGATGAGGACGGCGCCTCGGCGAGATATTGGATTCCCGCCTACCAGCGCGGCTACCGCTGGACTTGGCTGCAGGTGACGCAACTTCTCGACGATATCTGGGACTTCATACAAACGAGCGAGGAAAAACGCAGGACGTCCTTCTACTGCCTGCAGCCTCTCGTTGTCCGAAAACTGGACGATGGTCGATATGAGGTCGTAGATGGGCAACAGCGCCTGACGACTATCTTCATTCTGCTCTCTCATAGGAAGGAACTCGTCGCGCTCCTGGGAAAGAGGCTGTTTACTATCGATTTCGAGACCCGAGACCCCTCTTTCCTCGCGAGGATCGACATCGATCGCGCCGACGAGAATGTCGACTTCCATCACATATCCGAGGCTTGGCGGGCGATCGAAGCTTGGATGGAAGGGCGCGACCCAATGCACGCGCTCAAGCTACTCCAGCACCTGCTCAACGACGATGAGGCCGGCCGGAATGTCAAGGTCATCTGGTACCAGCTCGCTCCTCGCGACGACCCGGTAGCGGCCTTCACGCGTCTCAATGTCGGAAAGATCCCCCTCACCGAGACCGAGTTGGTGCGGGCGTTGTTCCTGCGCCGCGCGGCCCAGGATGATCTCACCGGCAACCTTTCCTTGCGGATTGCGTACGAATGGGACCAGATTGAAAAAAGGCTGCAGAACGATGCAGTCTGGTACTTCCTGCAGAACGCAGACGTGGGGGATGCCAATCGGATCGGCCTCATCTTCCGACTGGTGGCGCGGATGGCGGGCCGGGCTGTGGACGGAGAGGACTTCGGCGTTTTCTCCCATTTTGCAGAGGCGCTGAAGCCGGAGCAGAGCGCGGAACGCGAATGGCGGAAAGTAAAGGAGATCTTCATGGCGTTGGAGGAGTGGTACGAGGACCGGGATCTTTTCCACGTCCTCGGCTTCATCCTGCAGCAGGCGGAAGGTGGCCTTGCCACGATCATGGAGCTGCTCTCCGAGAGCCGGGGGTCGGGCAAGCAGGCATTCTTCCGAAGCCTTCGCGGCCGGGTGTGCCGTATGGTACTTGACGAGGATTTGGCGGTAATTTCCCCAACGGAGCTCGGGGAGGAGATTGCGAACCTCTGCCGGACGGTTGGCTATGGCACCGCGAAAGTGCGCAGCCTGCTACTCCTTTTCAATTTGGCGACCCTTCTCGAGGATCCGCGTTCGAACATCCGGTTCCAGTTCGACAGTTTCAAGCGCGAATCCTGGGATATCGAGCACATACGGTCGGTAAGCGACGAACGGCCCTCCCGCCCCCACTCACAGGAGGAATGGTTGCACCACTGCTTTGAATTCCTGCGCACTGCTGAGGGGGAAACGGAACGGGCGCTCGCTGAGCGGATCGAGACCTATCTCGACCCCAATACCGAGCGAGAGGACCGGGACACCTTCGAAGAGATCGATGGTGAGATACTGTCGTATTTCAACGAGACCGCAGACGGCCCGGACCATGACCTCGCGAACCTAACCCTGCTCGACAGTAGAACCAACCGCGGCTATCGCAATGCGGTCTTCGCAGTGAAGCGCGACATTCTGCTGAAACACGATAGGTCCGGCATCTTCGTGCCACTCTGCACTCGAAACGTTTTCTTGAAATGCTACAGCCGCACCGTGGGCAATGTGATGTTCTGGACGAAGGACGACGCGCGGGACTACCTCGATGCGATCAGTGGCACACTGACACGGTTCTTCCTCGAGCAAGGAGCGAAAGGGCAATGAACGGGAGAATGAGCTTCTACCAACTCATCGAAGGTCACGGCCGGGTCGAGGTCCCCGTCATACAGCGTGACTATGCCCAGGGTCGGCCGGACCAGCACATTGTTCGAGACGACTTTCTTAAGGCCTTGCATGACGCCTTGTGCCTGCCCGATGACGACCCTGCGCTGCCCCTCGACCTCGACTTCGTCTACGGCAGCGTTGTCAATGGCTCCTTTCAGCCGCTCGATGGGCAGCAGCGCCTCACCACGCTGTATCTTCTGCATTGGTATCTCGCGTGGGTCGATGGCTACGGCGAAGATTTCCGTGGCCGCCTCATTGCGGCGGGCCGATCCCGCTTCGGTTACGAGGTGCGGCCCGGCAGCCGGGATTTCCTCAACGCCCTCGCCTGCTACGCGCCGGACATCGCTCCGGCGGACTGCCCACACCTCGGCGCGATGATCACTGACGAGCCGTGGTACTTCCGCAGCTGGCAGTTCGACCCGACGATCCGCTCCGCACTGGTAATGTTGGATCGTATTCACGAAGTCTTCCGCCACACCTCCGGCCTTTACGCTCGGCTGATCTATGAACCAGCGCCGGCGATTACCTTTCAGCTTCTTGACCTCGAACAGTTCGATCTCTCCGACGATCTCTACATCAAGATGAACGCGCGGGGGAAACCGCTAACGCCATTCGAGACCTTCAAGGCCCGTTTCGAACGGCATCTGGAAAACCAGTTCGAGGGCACCCTGCCAGACGTCTGCGGTGAGACCCCCATTTCCGACTTTTTCTCGCATCGGATGGATACGCGCTGGTCCGATTTCTTCTGGCCATTCCGGGACAGGAGGACGGCCACCTTCGACGACGCCGTGATGAACCTGCTGCGGGTGGTGATCATGGTAACCCGCGCGCCCGCGACCGATGGTACCGCAACGGACCTCGCGGACTTGCGCTCCTCTGCTCGGCCAAGCAGCTACACTTGGTTCCACGAGAGATCCTGGCTCGACCGGGAGATGGTCGTGGCGCTGATCACGCTGTTGGAGCGGTGGAACGCGGGCTCGGAAGCGTTCCGCAGCTACTTGCCTGACAAGCGGCACCTCGACGAACAGACCCTCTTCCAGGAGATCATCACACGGCCCACCGGCCTGACGTTTCAGCAGATCGCGCAGCTGGCCGGCTACGTTCAGTATCTAGTCCATGCGCGCGGGGAGATCGACACCGCGGCCTTCGGCGCCTGGATGCGAGTGGTCTCAAACCTTGTCACCAACACCGATTACAACCGGCCGGAGGACCTTCGGCGCAGCTTAGCCGGTCTTAGGGACTTGGCGCCGTGGATGGACGAAATCACTCGCCATCTCGCTGGGCCGGAAGGTGATGTGCGGGGCTTCTTCCGGGACCAGGTGGCGGAGGAGCGGATAAAGGCGCATCTGATCGAGCTCGGCGACGGTTGGCCGGAGCGTATCGAGCGGGCAGAGCACCACCCCTATTTTCGCGGACAGATCGGCTTTTTACTGCACTTCTGCGGTTTCGACCTCGATGACCCGGACGCGGAGATAGCGCGGCTCGATGCGGCCGCCGCGCGCGACCTGTGCGATTCCTTCGAGCATTATTTATCCTGCGCCGTGCAGATGTTTGACGACCTTGTCATGGACCCCCCAGGGAGTGGTCGCCGCTGGGAACGTGCCCTCCTGGCAATCGGGGATTTCTTGCTTTTCATTGGTAGGAACTACACCCTGCTTGTTCCCGCTCAGGACGAGGCTTGGAGCTGGAAGCGGCTCCTGCGTAACGCGGCGGCAGGCGGGTCTGAAGGCCAGGTACTGAAGGATCTCTGGGAGCGCCTCGGAGAGGCCGCCGCCTTCGAGGCGAACCTCGCGGACGTCATCGCGTCGGCGTCCGACATTGATCCTTGGCGCGCGGCGATCCTCACCACGCCCGCGGTCTATAATTACGGTCTCTACAGGATGCTGCGCTTCTCGGATGAAGGCCGGGTGTATCTCCTGAGAAAATCGCAGATGAATGGCAAGCATGCGGAGCTTTTCACCTATTGCCTATACGAGGATCTGAAAAACGCGCCAGAGCCCCTCTCGCTTACCGTCGACTATTACGAATCGTCGTCAACCGACGACGAGCCGGGTCTATCTCTCTCGCGGCGTTTCAGCCGCGAGGACGTTACTTTCTACCTCTGCCTCGGGGACGTGCCTGACGCGTACGAACTCTACTTGGGTGAACCCCGAGAACCGGGGCGCAAACTTCGTCCCGTGTTGGAGGATGAGGGCTTTGAGAAGAGGGAAGGCTGGTGGACCAAGCTCGTGGGCCGCGACGAGATGAAGGACGCGGTACTGTCCCTCGACCGCGCGCTGGCGCAACAGGCGTAAGGGAGTCAGACGCCGGCGGGGGGCGCTCGCCAAGTCCCGCGTCGCCTGCGAGAGCGGCTTGTACAAAAGTTCCGCCCACTCCTATTCCACTCCGCCTTTGGCGAAGCGAAGCAGGCGGAGGCTTGAACCGCTTTCCATTACGCCGAAGAGAAGGCGGGACTTCGCGTTGCACGACCCCCAGACCACGACCCTTCGAGCTCACCATCGTTCATGATGTGCTGCGCAACCGCCGCAGGATCGCGTCGCGTCCCGCCAAGCTAGGCCCCGAACGCGGATCGTTCGCGCAGCCTAGCTGCGCGGCCACGATGCTGGTGGCGCGCCAGATAGTCGCTTCTTACGCAGCCGCGACGGAAAGCGGCCGGGGCGTCGCCATTGTTCTTGCGATGACGCGTAGCAGCGTGGTGCCCGCTAAGAACCGGCGTGGTGAAGATCGGGTTCAATTGTGGCGTTCAAATCAAGCCTAAGACGACGGGCGCGGATACGGCCAGCATCGAAATCAAAGCCACGAGCAGCGCTAACACCGTACTTAAGAAAGAAAGAGACTCAGGCCCCCCGTATCATCGTTTCCCGCACGGCCACTGCTACCCCTGAGCCGCAACGGCCGCCACGTGGCCAGCGAGAGTCGTCACGAAGGTCTTGAGGCTGGTGAGTTCCGACATCTCACCGTACTCGCCCGTTTGCGAGGCGGTGCGAGGCGAGGTTAGCAACGCTGCGGATCCGTACAGCTGCTCCTGAACAAGCCGCTGGCAGAGAACGTCGTAGCGTTTGAGATAGGACGCTCTCTCGAATTCCTTGAACAACGCGAAATGCGGCGAACGATCTGTCACCGGCCGACGGGACTCCGGCGCATCCTCCACCATCATCATCCATCCTACGAACGGTCGGGGATGTTTGCCGAAAGCGCCTTCGCGATAAGCCGTCCACAGATCATGTGCCGTCCCGATTGCTTCTTCCGTGCGGTTGTTGAAGTTATTCCCGAAGGATGGCCCCACCTGACTCTTAAGCTCGATCGCCGCAACAAGCCGCCTGTCATGCACGACCAACACGTCCCAGAGCTTCGTCGGCCGGAAATACCCTGGAAGGGTCAACACCGCCCGCTGCTGATGGATGGAGGCGTGTTTAAGACCGTTCGCCTTGACGATATCAATGAGGAGGGCCAAGAAACCGTCCATGTTCTTACCGGCGGTAACTCCGGCACGCTCTCCCTGATCTGCCCTTCCGGCCTCGATCTGCTTCTGTCGCGCCTTCTCCCGATTCCCCCAGAACGCCATAGTGGCCTCGCGGGCCTTCTTCTCATAGTCGACTAACTCTAACGCCATTCTCAAAAAGTCCCATTTCCCCCTATGGCTTGCCGCTCTGCCGCACTGAACTGGTACAGATGGCTCACCGCGTCGTTGCAGCGCTGGATATCCAAGGTCTGGGCAGCGCCGATCAACTCGTCTCTCACATATGTCGGAACATCCTTCCAGTGCGGCACACGGATCCGACGCAGGTATTGCGCCTGGAATCGCAGGTATCCGCCCCGCATCTTCGTCGAGTAGATGGCCACAAACAAACGGGCGATGCCCGAAAGCAGGACCGCCTGCAGCGCTTGGATGTCCCAGTCGTCGGACGTTATATAGTAAAGGTTGTGGTGGGGATAGAGCCGCCCCGGCTCGTAAACAACATTGGCTTCGCTCTTGATGTCCGGAATGAGCAGTTTGGATTTGTAGGTCAGCTCCGGATAGATCCGGTCGATGGTGCGGTACCAGCCGTGTGGGTTTTTCTTTGACACATGGCGGCTCTTGATCTCGGTCCCGTGCCGTTCGAGATAGCGCGCGAAACGCGGGTATGCATCCAAAGGCACGAGCCGGCCGTTTTCGTCAAAGGGATTAATGACCCCTTTTCCGTGCCACTCGACGCGACCGGAATGGATGTCCTTCGCCATGGCGAGCGGCAACTTCCTGTCATCCTCGACATCGAGTTCATCGAACTGACCTGTAAACACCTTGTCAGCGCCGGTTGCCACTCCGATTCCGACCTTGCACCCCGCTTCTTCCAGTGTGGGAAACTGCGCTTCCAGGCGCCGCACCACGGCGAGCTGGTCAAAAGACTCCAGCACCCACGGCTCAGCGCCACTGGCCAACGCTTGAATCTCCTTCACGTCGTCGAAGTCCGGCGTCTTTGACGCCGTCAGAGCGGCCGCGAGTTCTGTGAGAAATGCGGCGTCGATTTTCGGCCGATGGAAAAGACGCGTAGCTTTGCCGCGTTCGTTGCCAATAATGAAAATCGCGGGATAGGCGCTCACCTCCGCATGGAATGCCGGCGTGTCCATCATGTCCACGTAGGTGCGCAAATGATAATGATCCGCGACCAGCTGGCGCAGCGGCTTACCATAGCGGTTCTTCATCCAGCGATCGGCGCAAATGAATCCGAGCGCGCCGCCAGGCGCCAACAGCTTCAGCGAATGTTCGATGAACGGCACGTAGATGTCGGCACGGTCGTAGATGGTGGCGTACCGACGGCGGTACTCCGACATCAGCTCGTCGGGGATGAGCTCTTGGCGAACGTAAGGCGGATTGCCGACTACATGGGTGAAGGACTCGCCGAATTCCTCCAACAGAAAATCACCCTGATGCAACCATGCCTCTACCAGACTGCGCGCGGCGAGCACAGTGATGCCCCGCTCGGCGAGAAGCTCGACCGCCCGCTCTCTGGTCGCCTCAAACGTTGCGCGGTGCAGTTCAATGCCACGCAAAGCCGGCCGCAGCTCTACCGCGATATCGCGTTCGCCGCGATGCTTCCGGTAGGAAGTCAGCAGCCGGTCGATAATCGGCAGCAGAAAGTCTCCGTCACCAAACGACGGCTCGAGGATCCGCAAAGTGTGGAGCGGCCTGTCTGTCGTGTAGCCGGCGAGATCCAGAATGAAATCGACCACTTCGCGGCGGGTGTAAATCGCACCCCGCTCCTCGATGCCGGCGTTTGCAAGCCGCGACACGGCCGCCTCCAGCGGATCAAAACTAGGAAATTGGGGAGCAAGACTTTTAAGCAGCCGCACCGGATCGCGCCTCCACATTTAAACGATGCCAACTTAGGCGGTTCTGATATCGCGAGGTATCGGCAAAGCTAGAACAAAATAGGAACAAAAGCAACTTTTCAACAGATAACGATCGCCTTCGAATGCGTTTCTTTGGGGGCAGGAGGATCCCTCCAAAGCTCTACGCTCCTCGCGCTGAATACGACGCGCCCCCCTCCCGACGTCTTTCTCCGGTATGCTAGTGCGGCCAACTTTCGGGCACGTGTCAGCGCTACGACGACGAGACCAAGTTGCTCCGATTTTACGAGAGCCATATCCTGGCAGAGCAACGAGTATTGCGAGGGTGGAGCGTTGCTGCACAAAGCCTACAGCGAATATTGTGATGGTGTTCGCGAGCGGGTCGATTCGGAGGCAACGTGGATAGGGCAATATGGAGAAAACGCTACGGCTCCTTTGTGCGATTTGAGTGTCCGCGTTGCGGCCGGGGACGACTAACGCAGAAGAAAGACAGCTTCGTAAAGCTGGAACCTGTTCACGTTTCCCAACAGATTGAGGCGGATGAGCTGCAAGGCGAGCTGTCGTGGGGCCGGTTTAGCGGCTATCTCGTCTGCAACAAAGTGGGATGCGGCGAACTCGTGGTTGTGGCAGGGGACTTCGAGGAGCATTACCAGTACCAGTTTGACCAAGAGACCGGCGACCCTATCGAATTTACCGACACGAGCTATTGTCCCCGGATCATGTATCCGGCGCCGCCTATTATTGAAGTCCCGAAGAAGCTGGACAAGGAAGCCAAATCGCAGATGACCAGAGCATTTGAGCTGTTCTGGTCGGATGCCGGTGCGTGTGCAAACCGTCAGCGGATAGTAGTTGAACTGTTGCTGGACCAACTGGGGATTGACCGCAAAGGGGCGAAAGGGAAGCGAAAGAGGGCCCGCCTCGATTTGTCCGACCGAATCGACCTCCTGAAGGTTGTTCGTCCTGGCCACGATAAAGCCCTGACCGCGCTGCGAATCGTCGGAAACACCGGGAGCCATGAGGGCACGGTGGACTTTGAGGAACTCCTGGATTGCTTTGAGCTACTGGAAGACGCGCTGATTGAGCTATTGGAAGAGCGGCGGGCCAAGCTTGAGGCGAAGGCGGAAGCGATAATCAAGAGGAGAAGCCAACCCTCCACCTGACGCGCAAGAACTTCTGGAACACGCGCAGGATGTTCCGACCGTCTATGTACGCCATCACGCGATTACGGACGTTGCCGCGCCAGGGTTCTCTATTATGATAGGGTCCGGCTTAGACTGAGGCGGTTTAGGCGCTGGAGGCATAACCTCCAACAGTTTCGATGCTTCCAATGTCAAAAGATTGCACCGCTCGTGGATGAACTTGTAAAAGTCATCCGCGAAGGTGCTTTCAGGGAGCAAGTTGGAAGTGATGATTTCCGAAATATCCTCAGGCATCTTCGCTCGGTAAACGCCGGGCGATGCTCCGCCTATGGCGTTGTTATCTGTCCGAGAGAGAAAGCAAATGTTAGCCAAGCACGATTCATCGAAAATGATATCCTGTTCACTCGCTTTAATGTAGCTCCTGGGATAGATGTGATGGAATTCGTTTCGGTTGTATTCTTTCAGAACCTTGTGAAGATCAATTTTGCTGCCACTAATAAAGCTGCGAGGTCCGCGCTGGGCCAGCATGAGGATGAAGGTCTTTGACAAGACCGAATTGAGCCGGAAGATCGTCTCGAAGAAGAAGCTGTCGCTTAGATGGACAGGTGCAATGCTCAGCTCGCTGCGCGTCCTGTTCTTGAGCTCTGAGAATTCCGCAACGTCCTCCTTGAGTGTTTTGATTGGCTGGCTGTTGAGACGTCTTCCGAAGCAAGTCCGCCAAAACCATTTCAAGATTTCGGTTCGCTGCTTGCTGGTCATTTTGTGCTGGTTCTTCTCATCATCCGCAAAGAACACGCAAAGCGGAACGAGGATATTTTCGTAGGGAAGATTCTCCAACGAGGTGACGTGGACATTCTTCCTCAGGAAGTCGATGGCGCCCTTAATTCCGGTAATGACCGTTTCAAAGGAATCCCTGACTTTCTGGCCATTCAGATTGATAAGAGCTTCAGGCGATGGATCGAGCGTCATGACGGCGCTGCAGCAGCGGAGCAGAAGGTCTTTATTCGCTCCAACTTCCTTGAAGCCAAACGGCGTAAGTTCCTGTGCCAGATCCTCGAATTTACGGTTGAGGTCGAAATCGCCGCTCCACGTCCAGGCGCTGAGAAGCTGGACGGTATCAAGCTCGACGCCTCGCTGATTGACCCGCTCGAAAACAATCGCGACGGCGGTTTTATCCTCGGTCGATATTGTTTGGACGGGTATAAGGGCTTCCTTGAAGCGGGCTTGCAGCTTATCGATGCGCTGTATCAGCTCCTCGTTGTAGCCGTCGGTTTCCTTTCGGTAAGCGACAGGGTCAAAGAGGCAATGGATCGGGAAATGGCGGGTTCTATCCACCTCATCGTCCGCTAGCGCCATAAATGACGAATCTTGAGCATTTTCAGGCGTCAGCAAGTCGTAATAGATGTTTGCCCAAAGGGGACGCTTCTCCAATTGAATGTCCGTCTGAAACACCCCGAAAATGGAGGTGATGCGTTGTTGGCCATCAAGGATGTAATCCGTGGGGTAATACGGGTCGTTATGAGGAAGTTTAAAGGCGCCCAAGTCGCGTTCGTGGGCGAGTTCCTGCTTAGTCCGCCATAGAAGGATTGAACCGAATGGATAGCCCTTGTAGATGCTGTCCATGAGGTAGGCGACCCGCTCTGGGTTCCAAACAAAGCCGCGTTGGAAATTGGGAACACGCATCCGTCCGGCGACAAGTTCTTCCATGATTTTACGGATGTGCAACGGTTCGGCCACGGGTAGTCCTCAGAGAAGCGAATCACTACTTACACGCTAGTCAGGTGCTTTGCTGCAAGCAATGTGCAGAGTCGGGCGAGGCCGAGTTATACGCAGACAAATCGTTTGATAGCGGCCCTTTTGGAGGTACGTACTGGGGGTCTTTCGTACCTGTCGCGGCTGAGGCCATTCTGGCAGCATGGTTCAAAAGATTCCCCGATGCTGACGACCCCTCCCGAGACCAGAAAGGCCACATGAGCACCTCAGTGGGGCGTGACGACGTCGGGAGGCCCGTCTCCAGGTTCGGTCGGCGCCATGAGCCCGGCTCAGATCGAACAGCATCGCCCGTAGCTGGAAGATCGTCACACCTTTCGGAAACTCCCGCCTGACGTGGCGCCAAAGGATTTCAATGGCCGTCACGTTGGCCTGATCGTCACGAGCGATCGGCAGGCGCTGTTTGCGTGACCGCAGGCCCGGTGTGGTCCAAAACCACAGCCAGAGGCCCGCGGCGTAGTAGCCTTGCCGAGGCGACGAAGCACGTTGTCGGGCCCACGGGCCCGTCGATTGCTCGTACTGCGTACTGACGGCGACAGTGAGCTGAGCCGTTGTCGAGTTGATCAGGCGAGGCGTTCGAACTTCAACGGGGCCAGCGTGTAACGGAACAACGACACGTTCGGCGTCATTATTGCCGCGTAGACAGTCTTGTCCTGGAAATCAGGGGCCACAATGATGCCGCGCATCTTCGACTTCGCAAGTCCATCTTTGACGACGATCTCGCCCATGTAGGCCAAGATCTGCGCCAGGACTTCCTTGGTCGCCTTGACGGCTTTAAGTTCGATGACAACTTGCCTGCCCTTGGCGTCGACGGCCGTGATGTCGCGGAAGTTGTTCTCCTTGCCACAGTCGGCAACCCGAAGACCCCGTTCCAGCCGGCGAAGATTCCTGCGCAGCGTCTTCTGCAGCTCCAGTTCCCGCAGTTCAATCAGCCCCGGGGTTTTGTGGAGCTTGGTCTCTCCATTCAGTCCCTTTATCTCAGGGTCTTTGAAGCGTTTCCCGTCTTTGTGCTTCAGCCTGATTCGGCAATTGGCCCCGCTTCCCTCCTTGACGACGGTGTGGCCGATTTCCTTAAGCCGCCTAAAGACTTCGTACTGGTCCTGCCCGCTGTGGCTATGGATCTCGCCCATCGTTGTGCCGCCCGGCCGCGCGGCCAAGCGTATCGCCAGCGCTGCTTTCTCACGGACGCGGATTCCCCAAAACTCCTGGATGTCCATTGCCTCAGATCCTCCTACTCCCCCTGACGGCGAACAACTTGAAAAAGATACAATCGGAGACGTCGACAGCCAAGCTAACCGCGAGTGGGGCAGGCTTGCGGTCGAGGGGCGAAATGACACGCTAAGCGGCCGCGCCACCAACGGCCGCTGGGTGAAGGTTTTTCACCTTCCTCACCGCGCAGCTTGTCTAGAGGAGCCGTCCGTCCGCGGCGAGAACCAGCCCGTTGTTCCCGTTCTGTGCTCAAAAGATCGCATAATGGATCGACGGGAACTCACGATCTACTCGTGGTGATCAGGTGCAAGGCAGAATTGCCCCTTGTAACCGCTGCTGTTGACAGCTTGCGATCGAATGTCGCCAGCTGCCCCCCATGCACCTTGGCTAGCGCAAGCAGGTAGGTGTCAGTTACCTGTCCCGATG
>NZ_JACHYV010000033.1:0-61510 GCF_014193135.1 Rhizobium sp. BK049 | reverse complement strand
TCCACAAATGGCATCGGAAGCCCTCCCTCCGACACACTATGACTTGTCGACCATCAACCCGGTTCATTCTGTCAGGTATCAGCCCGGGCTGTACCCGGACGCTGCCCCTCACCCTAACCCTCTCCCCGTAATGACGGGGAGAGGGGACGTGCCCTGTCGAGAGTTTTGGGTGGGACGGAGAGGTCGCGGCATATCCCCTTCTCCCCGCGCGCGCGGGGAGAAGGTGCCGGCAGGCGGATGAGGGGCAGATCCCACGGGCGGACCTGAATGAAAGAATGCAGGCGGGGAGGGCCAGGATGCCTTTCCGCAGCCGACGGGCTACGTGTGGTAAACTTGCAATGCAAGGTCGAGCGGCGATCCAAACTTTGTCAACAGTCGACACGTTCAGGCGGGATCCATAAAATTTATCATTATAAAACAGTTGTTTAACCTGTCACAAATGTTTCACGCATTTGACATAAAAGGACGGTGCTTACAGCGTTAAGAGAGTCCCGCCGATGAAAAAAGGCATGCGAGGGCCTCTCTATAGGCCGCACTCACACAAGCCCAATGCGGGAGATTTCTAATGAACACCTTCAAGCTCACCGTTGCCGCGCTCGCTGCAACTGCCGCTTTCGCTGGCGCAGCCGTCGCTCGCGACCAGATCCAGATCGCTGGTTCGTCCACCGTCCTGCCTTACGCCAAGATCGTTGCCGAGTCCTTCGGCGAGACCTTCACCAACTTCAAGACGCCGGTCGTCGAATCCGGCGGCACGGGCGCTGGTCTGAAGGAATTCTGCAAGGGCGTTGGTGAAGACACCATCGACATCGCCAACGCCTCGCGTCCGATCAACAAGAATGAAGCCGAAGCCTGCAAGGCCGCCGGCGTAACCGACATCCAGGAAGTCAAGATCGGTTATGACGGCATCGTCTTCGCAACCGACTCGTCCAACCCGGATGTCGCTTACGTTCCGGCCGACATCTACAAGGCCCTCGCTGCCCAGGTCGTCGTCGACGGCAAGCTCGTCGCCAACCCCTACAAGAAGTGGTCGGAAGTCAACCCGAAGCTCCCGGCCGTTGATATCGCCGCCTATATCCCGGGCGAAAAGCACGGCACGCGCGAAGTCTTCGAACAGAACGTTCTTGCCGCCGGCTGCAAGGCTTCGGGCGCTCTCGACGTTATCGCCAAGGAAATCACCGACAAGGCTGCCCAGACCAAGGCTTGCGTCGCAGTCCGCAAGGACGGCGCTGCAGTCGACATCGACGGCGACTATCCGGAAACCCTCGCACGCATCGCCGCCAACAAGACCGGCGTCGGCGTATTCGGCCTTTCCTTCTATGAAAACAACGCCGACAAGCTCAAGGTCGCCAGCGTGAACGGTATCGTTCCGTCCACCGAAACGATCGCCAACGGCACCTATCCGGTTTCCCGCCCGCTGTTCTTCTATGTCAAGAAGGCACATCTCGGCGCCGTTCCGGGCCTGAAGGAATATGTCAACTTCTTCGTATCCGACCAGATGATCGGCCCCGACGGCCCGCTGGCTGAATACGGCCTCGTTGCCGCTCCGGATGCCGAGCGTGATGCGATCCGCAAGGACGTCGAAGCCGGTAAGTCCATGTAAATGACTTTGCCGGCGCGGTGCTTCAAAGCCCGCGCCGGCATCATTAATGTCCCTGCGTGGCGGTCTTTCCGCTGCAGGGTTGAATTCCTTCTCCATGATTGGAAGCCGAAGGCAGGCTGATGAAGCCGCCGCGCTTTTTGGGGCCACGGGCCTGGGGACGCAACGAATGAGCACATCCGTCATACTTCTGTGCCTTGTGGTGATCGGCGCCGCCGCCTATCTGGTCGCGCGCAGCCGTGCCACGGCCCTTGCCGGAGGCAGGTCCTCCGCACTGCATTCCCGGCCGGCCTATTACGGCGCCTATGCCGCGATCTGGACGGTTCTTCCCGCCCTCATCGTCCTCTGCGTCTGGCTCTCCGTCAGCCCCGGCATCATCCAGTCCTCGGTTCGGGGAGCTTTCCCTGCCGACGTCAAGGCTCAGGCCGCGGCCGAACAGGATCTGAGCTATTCGATGGTGGCGACGGTCGCGCGCGGGCTGACGATGCTGACATCCGACGAAGCCGCCGCGGTGGCAAACGATCCGGCCGCCCTGCAGGCCAAGCTCAGCGAAAAGGGCGTGCCGCTCGCCGGCCAGCCGCAGCCTTACATGGTCGAGGCCGCCAAGACGCTGAATGCCATGAGCATGACGAGCCGCCTCGCCATGACGGCGATCGTCTTCATTCTGGCCGTTGCCGGCGCCCTTTATGCGCTGCGCGCCATCGCGCCGCGCTTCCGCGCCCGCAACCGCGTCGAGCGCGTCATGCTCTGGGGCCTGCTGCTCGCCTCCTCGATCGCCATCCTGACGACGGTCGGCATCGTGTTGTCCATGCTGTCGGAAGCCGCCCGCTTCTTTGCCGTCGTTCCCGCCGGCGAATTCTTCTTCGGCACCGTCTGGGATCCGCGCTTTGCCGGCGCCGGCAGCTCCTCCTTCGGCCAGTTCGGCCTGATCCCGCTCCTGCTCGGCACGCTCTATATCGGCCTCGTCGCCATGCTGGTCGCGGTTCCGGTCGGCCTATTCGCCGCCATCTATATGGCCGAATACGCCTCGCCGAATCTGCGTTCCGTCTCCAAGCCTCTTCTCGAAGTGCTGGCCGGCATCCCGACGATCGTCTACGGCTTCTTCGCGCTCGTCACCGTCGGTCCGTTCCTGCGCGATTTCTCCGCCCAGATCAGCGGCCTGCTCTCCGGCAGCTACACCAATTTCATCCAGGCGCAGAGCGTTCTGACGGCCGGTATCGTCATGGGCATCATGTTGATCCCCTACGTCTCCTCGCTGTCGGACGACATCATCACCGCCGTGCCGCGGGCACTGCGTGATGGTTCGCTCGGTCTCGGCGCCACACGCTCCGAAACCATCAAGAAGGTGGTCCTGCCGGCCGCGCTTCCCGGCATCGTCGGCGCGCTGCTGATGACCGCCTCGCGCGCCATCGGCGAGACCATGATCGTCGTGTTGGCCGCGGGTGTCGCCGCCCGCATTCAGATCAACCCTTTCGAGCCGATGACCACGGTGACCGTCAAGATCGTCAACCAGCTGACGGGCGACCTTGAGTTCACCTCGCCGCAGACGCTGGTTGCCTTCGCGCTCGGCATCACGCTGTTCTGCATCACGCTTTGCCTCAACATCTATGCGCTCTACATCGTGCGCAAATACCGGGAGCAGTACGAATGACGATTATTGTTTCTCCCGCCATCGGTGCCACCGTTTCCAAAGCGCCGGCCCGCCGTGATATCGGCATCAAGCGCCGCTATGCCGCCGAGCGCCGGTTCCAGGCCTACGGTATCGCCGCCATCGCCTTCGGCCTTATCTTCCTCTTCGTCCTGCTATGGACGGTGATCGGCAAAGGCTACACCGCCTTCCAGCAGACGACGATCACCCTGCCGATCGAATTCGCCGAAAAGACGATCGATCCGAACAGCAAGCGGGCGACCGATCCTTCGGTGCTGATTGCCGCGAACTATCCGGTTCTGCTGCGCGACGCCATCGTCAAGCAGCTGAACATCAATGCATCGAGCCGTCCGGATGTGCGCGATGCAACCGCCATGCTCTCCAAGAGCGCGCCGATCCAGCTGCGCGATCTGGTCGTCGCCGATCCCTCGATCATCGGCAAGACGGTCAATGTCACCTTGCTCGCCGATGCCAATATCGATAGCGCCAACAAGGGCCAGATCGATCTTTCCGTCGATGAGAAGAACCGCAAGGTCAACGACAAGCAGGTCAACTGGATGAACCAACTGAAGGCGAGCGGCGCTCTTCAGAAGCAGTTCAACACCGGCCTCTTCGTCAACGGCAATTCCAGCCGTCCGGAGGCCGCCGGTCTCGGCGTGGCCCTCATCGGCTCGCTCTACCTGATGCTGATCGTGCTGGTTCTGTCGCTGCCGATCGGCGTCGCCGCCTCGATCTATCTCGAGGAGTTTGCGCCGAAGAACAGGCTGACGGACCTGATCGAGGTCAACATCAACAACCTCGCAGCCGTCCCGTCGATCGTCTACGGTCTTCTCGGCCTTTCCGTCTTCATCAACTTCATCGGCCTGCCGCGCTCGGCTTCTCTGGTGGGCGGCCTGGTGCTGACGCTGATGACCCTGCCGACGATCATCATCGCCACCCGCGCGGCCCTGCGCGCCGTGCCGCCCTCGATCCGCGCTGCAGCTCTCGGCCTCGGCGCCTCGAAAATGCAGATGGTGTTCCACCATGTCCTGCCGCTCGCCATGCCCGGCATCCTCACCGGCACGATCATCGGCCTGGCGCACGCGCTCGGCGAAACCGCGCCGCTGCTCTTGATCGGCATGGTCGCCTTCGTCGCCAACGCGCCCGCGACACCGCTCGAGCCCTCGACGGCCTTGCCCGTGCAGGTCTATATGTGGGCGAACGAGGCCGAACGTGCCTTCGTGGAGCGTACTTCGGGTGCCATCATCGTCCTGCTCCTGTTCCTGGTCGTCATGAACATGGGCGCCATCCTCTTGCGTCGTCGCTTCGAGCGCCGCTGGTAAACGGAGTCAAACATCATGAACATGCTGACGGAAGCTGCAGTTGAAAAGGCGCTGGATCAGAAGATGAGCAACGTCCCGTATAAAATGATCGGAGAGGATGTCTCCGTATACTACGGCGAGAAGCGCGCGCTTTTCGACGTGAACCTGAACATCCGCGAAAACACCGTAACCGCCCTGATCGGCCCCTCGGGCTGCGGCAAGTCGACCTTCCTGCGAAGCCTGAACCGCATGAACGACACGATCGAGGGGTGCCGCGTTACCGGCAAGATCACGCTCGACAGCGACGATATCTATGATCCGGATATCGACGTCGTCGAACTTCGCGCCCGCGTCGGCATGGTTTTCCAGAAGCCGAACCCGTTCCCGAAGTCGATCTATGAAAACGTCTCCTACGGCCCCCGCATCCACGGTCTCGCCAAGTCGAAGGCCGATCTCGACCAGATCGTCGAGAGCAGCCTGCAGCGCGCCGGGCTCTGGAACGAGGTCAAGGACCGCGTGCACGAATCCGGCACGGGCCTCTCCGGCGGTCAGCAGCAGCGCCTGTGCATTGCCCGCGCCGTTGCCGTCAGCCCGGAAGTCATCCTGATGGACGAGCCCTGCTCGGCCCTTGACCCGATCGCCACCGCCAAGGTCGAAGAACTGATCCACGAGCTCCGCGAAAACTACACGATCGTCATCGTCACCCACTCCATGCAGCAGGCCGCGCGCGTCTCGCAGCGCACCGCCATGTTCCACCTCGGCAATCTTGTCGAGGAGAACGACACCGACAAGATGTTCACCAATCCGGACGATCCCCGTACCCAGGACTACATCATGGGTCGCTTCGGCTGATCACGGCCATCCGAAGCCTTCCCCTTATTCGAGGACAAAGCCCCATGGCATCGACACATATTTATTCTGCCTATGATGATGATCTGAAGTTCCTTTCCAGGCGGATTTCCGAAATGGGCGGCCTGGCCGAACAGATGGTCGCCGAATCCGTCCGGGCGCTAGTCAACGGCGATACCGCGCTGGCGCAGAAGGTCATCTCCGACGACGTGATCCTCGATCATACCGAGCGCGAAATCGGCGACAAGGCGATCGTCACCATCGCCCGCCGTCAGCCGATGGCGGCGGACCTGCGCGAAATCATGGGTTCGATCCGCATCGCCGCCGATCTCGAACGCGTCGGCGACCTCGGCAAGAACACCGCCAAGCGCGTCATCGCCGTGCAGAGCACCGGCGTGCCCCGCAAGCTCGCCCGCGGCCTCGAGCATCTCTCCGAGCTGGCGCTTGTCCAGCTCAAGGAAGTGCTCGACGTCTATACGACACGCGCTGCCGACAAGGCGACCGCCATCCGCGAACGCGACAACGAGATCGACGCCATGTACACCTCGCTGTTCCGCGAGCTCTTGACCTACATGATGGAAGATCCGCGCAACATCACGAGCTGCACGCATCTGCTCTTCTGCGCCAAGAACATCGAGCGCATCGGCGACCATGCCACCAACATCGCCGAGACGATCTACTACATGGCAACAGGCGCCCAGCCGGAAGGCGATCGCCCGAAGGATGACAGCGCCAACACCGTCGGCGCCGCGACGGAATAATCCTTCCAAGATTGCGTGCGCGCCCGTTCGGGGCGCGCAAAGAGGTCGCAGCCAATTTCTGAATTTGCGCAGGACGCCTGCTTATACCCCCAGTTTAAGGCTTGTGCGCGAGGAGACGGACACGCATGATCCCGAGAGTCGCAGTTGTTGAAGACGAGGAAGCGCTCAGCGTGCTCCTTCGCTATAATCTCGAAGCCGAAGGCTTCGAGGTCGATACCATCCTGCGCGGCGACGAGGCCGAAATTAGGCTTCAGGAGCGCACGCCCGACCTGCTCATCCTCGACTGGATGCTGCCCGGCGTCTCCGGCATCGAACTCTGCCGGCGCCTGCGCATGCGGCCGGAAACCGAGCGACTGCCGATCATCATGCTCACGGCGCGCGGCGAGGAGAGCGAGCGTGTGCGCGGACTGTCCACCGGCGCCGACGATTATGTCGTCAAGCCCTTCTCGACCCCCGAACTCGTCGCCCGCGTCAAGGCGATGCTGCGCCGTGCCCGCCCCGAGGTGCTGTCCTCGGTGCTGAAATGCGGCGATATCGAGCTCGACCGCGAAACCCATCGCGTCCACCGCAAGAGCCGCGAAGTCCGCCTCGGCCCGACCGAATTCCGCCTGCTGGAATTCCTGATGTCGTCGCCGGGCCGGGTCTTTTCCCGCTCGCAGCTGCTCGACGGCGTCTGGGGCCACGACATCTATGTCGACGAACGAACCGTCGACGTCCATGTCGGCCGCCTGCGCAAGGCGCTGAACTTCTCCAACATGCAGGACGTCATCCGCACCGTCCGCGGCGCGGGTTATTCGATGGAAGCCTGAGGCTGAGGGAGTGTGTGGGGTGGGCGTTCCCGCCAAACGCACGGCAGTACGGCTTGTGAGGCCCCCCTTGCCGTCGTCGATCGCAGCCGCTTCGTCGCCAGCGTCATTGCGCCGGCGAGGCTTATGCGTCTCGGCTCCACCTTTCCATCGCGCCTGCAGAGCCGACTTGTCCCAGCATCACCTCGCCTCCGTCATCCCAGGGCTTGACCTGGCTTGACCCTGGGATCCATGCGGCCGGCGCTGCGGGAACAGGGATGCATCCAACAGCAGGGAAATTATGGAAGCCGAGTGCTTGGTTGTGGATCCCAGGGTCAAGCCGGGTCAAGCCCTGGGATGACGGAGCGCGTGGTTGGCGCTCTCGCCAAACGCGCCGGTGGTGCAACCTGTAGCACCCGTTTTTGCCGCCGATCCATCGCCGCTGCAGAGCCGTCGCGCCATCGCCGCTGCAGAACCAGCTTCATCGCACTGGCGTGGCTTATCTGTCCAGGCACCACTTCTCCTCCAAGCCCCGGGATGACGGAGTGTGGGGTTGGCTTGGTTGCTAAACGCAAAGGTCACTTCCCCGCTCGAATAAAAAAACGGGCCGCTCGGCCCGTTTTTTATGTCCGGCGATGTCGCCTTCTCAGCTGACCCGTGCCGCGGCCCGGCGCCTTTCGTTGATCGGCTGATAGGCAAGCTTCTGATGATAGCTGCAATAGGGCGAATTGTCGGGGGACTCGCAGCCGCAGAAATGGAAATCTTCCTTGAGCGGGTCGCCGACCGGCCATTTGCAGGTGCGTTCGGTGAGCTCCGTCAGGCCGAGGCGGCGAGAAATCGGCACGACCACATTGCCGGCCGGCACATATTCCATTTCCTCGACGGCATCGACCTCGATCTCTTCCTTCAGCATCGTTGCGCCCTGTTGACGGGTCACGGTGCGGGTGGTGATCCGGGAGGCGTAATTCGGCGCGCGGGGCGCGGATGTCTGGCGCTTCGGCGTGCGCGCCGCGGTGGCCGTGCCGCCGGCCTTGGCGCGGCCGGGAAGGCTGAGCCTGTGCACCTTGCCGATAACGGCGTTTCGGCTGACGCCGCCAAGCTGCGCAGCAATCTGGCTGGCGCTCAGTCCTTCGGCCCAAAGCTTCTTGAGTTTCTCGACCCGCTCGTCTGTCCAGTTCATGCCCTGTCTCCACCTTTTGCGTTGGTGATGGCAGAATCCCTCACCGTTGTCCCGGAAGCCTCCGAAACAAGAAACGCTTGATCAATTTTGGTGACTAGTTCCGCCGCATGCAGTCTAGTAATTGAACTTTAACCTAGTGTGAGGCTGACTCCGTGACAAGAGTCGCGGGAATCCGGATGAATCGAATTTCAAGTTTTCCCCAACTTGCTGCCTCTGCGTGGCATTTCTGCAATAATGCCTGTTGAAGGCCGAAAGTGCCGCTGCACAAGCCTGCTGCATAGGCTAAGGCGCCAGTTTTGTTGACATTGCAGCGCGAAAAGGAAATAGTACCGCTCGCCGCCGAAAGGCGGCATTTTTGATTTTTTGGACCTGGTTTTGTTAGCCGGAGTCCGTGCAAGACAACATTGAACGGGAGACCCGCGCCATGGCTGAAGCCGCGCCGCTTTATGACACCTATTCTCGCGCCCCGCTGCGGTTCGAGCGAGGCGAGGGCGTATGGCTGATCACCGAGAGCGGCGAGCGTTATCTCGATTTCGGCGCCGGTGTCGCCGTCACCTCCGTCGGCCATGGCAACCCGCATGTGGTTGCGGCGCTGAAGGAGCAGGCCGACAAGGTCTGGCACCTCTCCAACATCTATGAGATCCCCGGCCAGGAGCGCCTCGCCAAGCGCCTGACGGACGCTACCTTCGCCGATAAGGTGTTCTTCACCAATTCGGGGGCCGAGGCGCTCGAATGCGCCATCAAGACCGCGCGCCGCTACCAGTTTTCCAAGGGCCATCCCGAGCGGTACCATATCATCACCTTCGAGGGCGCCTTCCATGGGCGCACGCTCGCGACGATTGCCGCCGGCGGTCAGGAGAAATATCTCGAAGGTTTCGGCCCCAAGGCTCCGGGTTTCGATCAGGTGCCGTTCGGCGACATCGAGGCCGTCCGCGCCGCCATTACCGATGCGACGGCCGCAATCCTGATCGAGCCGGTGCAAGGCGAGGGCGGCGTGCGTCCCGCCACCGGCGAATTCATGAAGGCGCTTCGCCGGATCTGCGACGAAAACGGCCTGCTGCTGATCCTCGACGAGGTCCAGACCGGCGTCGGCCGCACCGGCAAGCTCTTCGCCCATGAATGGTCCGGCATCACGCCCGATATCATGGCCGTTGCCAAGGGCATCGGCGGCGGTTTCCCGCTCGGCGCCTGCCTTGCCACGGCCGAGGCTGCCTCCGGCATGAAGGCCGGCACGCATGGTTCGACCTATGGCGGCAATCCGCTGGCCATGGCGGTTGGCAGTGCCGTGCTCGACGTCATCCTCGCCGATGGCTTCCTTGAGCATGTGCGCGACGTCGCGCTCGTCTTCCGCCAGGGGCTGGCCTCGCTCAAGGATCGGTATCCCGATGTGATCGAGGATATCCGAGGCGAGGGGCTTCTGCTCGGCGTCAAGGCTGCGGTTCCCTCGGCCGAATTGCTGCAGGCGATCCGTGCCGCGCATCTGCTCGGCGTGCCGGCCGGCGACAACGTCATCCGCCTTCTTCCGCCGCTGGTGGTCACTGCCGAAGAAGCCCGCGAGGGGCTCGTGCGCCTCGAGCGCGCCGCCGAGAGCATCCGCGCCGCCAAGATCAAGAAGACGGCTTGAAGGGATCGCCGCCTTCGGGCGCACGACAGGTAAGAACATGGCTCCTAAACATTTCCTTGATCTTTCGGCCGTCACCTCGGCCGACCTCAGAACTATCATGAACGACGCGCTCGCCCGCAAGCAGGCCTTCAAATCCGGTAAGGGCGACAAGCCGCTCGCCGGCAAGATGCTGGCGATGATCTTCGAAAAGCCGTCGACGCGCACCCGCGTTTCCTTCGACGTCGGCATGCGCCAGCTCGGCGGCGAAACGCTGTTTCTCTCCGGTACTGAAATGCAGCTCGGCCGCGCCGAGACGATCGGCGACACCGCCAAGGTGCTGTCGCGCTATGTCGATGCGATCATGATCCGCACCACCGAGCATTCGCGCCTGCTGGAGCTTGCCGAACATGCGACCGTGCCTGTGATCAACGCGCTGACGGACGATACCCATCCCTGCCAGATCATGGCCGATATCATGACCTTCGAGGAGCATCGCGGCCCGATCAAGGGCAAGACGATCGCCTGGACCGGCGACGGCAACAATGTGCTGCATTCGCTGGTCGAAGGGGCGGCGCGCTTCGGCTACCGCATGAACATGGCCGTGCCTCTTGGTTCCGAGCCCAAGGATCACTATCTGAACTGGGCCCGCAATGAGGGCGCCGAAGTCATGCTCTGCCATGATGCCGACCGTGCGGTCGAAGGCGCCGATTGCGTGGTGACCGATACCTGGGTCTCCATGAATCAGGAACATCGGGCCCGGGGTCACAACGTCTTCCAGCCTTATCAGGTCAATGCGGCCTTGATGGCCAAGGCCGGCAGCGATGCATTGTTCATGCATTGCCTGCCTGCTCATCGCGGTGAGGAAGTGACGGACGAGGTGATCGACGGCCCGCAATCCGTGGTCTTCGATGAAGCGGAAAACCGTCTTCATGCGCAGAAGTCGATTCTTGCTTGGTGCCTGGGCGCGATCTGAACCATAATCGGATGTTGCGAGTCATAAGCTTGCGGCCCGACTGCGCGAGCGCCGGACACTTTGGCCGCCGCTCCAGAAACTAGGAGTAAAGCCATGGCAGAAGCTGCAGCCGCCCTCGGCCAGTTCGATTTCGCCGGCGATGATCATGTCGTCCCCTTTCAGGTGGAGGGTCTGGATGTGCGCGGCCGCGCCGTCCAGCTCGGCCCCATGCTCGATGCGATCCTCGAGCGCCATCATTATCCCGCGCCCGTCGCCCGGCTGCTCGCCGAAGTCGTCGTACTGACGGTGCTGCTCGGCACCTCGCTGAAGTTCGACGGCAAGTTCACCGTGCAGACCAAGGGCGACGGCCCGGTCGATCTGCTCGTCGCCGATTTCTCGACGCCGGAGAACGTGCGTGCCTATGCCCGTTTCGACCGGGCGCTGCTCGACCAGGCGATTGCCTCAGGCGAGACCGAGCCGGAGCAGCTGCTCGGCAAGGGCGTGCTTGCCTTCACCATCGACCAGGGCAAGTTCGCGCAGCCTTACCAGGGCATTGTCGCCCTCGACGGCACGTCGCTCGAGGAGATCGCCGGCGTCTATTTCCGCCAGTCGGAGCAGATCCCGACGCGCGTGCGCCTGGCTGCGGCCGAACTTTTCGACCGTGACGATACCGGCAAGCCGCGCCATCGTTGGCGGGCAGGCGGCCTCGTCGCCCAGTTCCTGCCGGAGGCACCGGAGCGCATGCGCCAGCCTGATCTCCACGGCGGCGACGGCGATAACGGCGACCGTCCGCATGGCGAGGATGACGCCTGGACCGAAGCGCGCTCGCTGGTCGAGACCATCGATGCCGACGAGCTGACCGATCCGCAGGTCGGCACCGAACGTCTCTTGTTCCGCCTGTTCCACGAGCGCGGCGTGCGCGTCTTCGAGCCCCGCGCCGTCTTCGACCGCTGCAGCTGCTCGCGGGAAAAAATAGGCAACGTGCTGAAGGGGTTCACCGCCGAGGAGATCGAGGCCAGCCAGGAAAACGGCGAGATATCCGTCACCTGTGAATTCTGCTCGACCACCTACCGCTTCGAAGCAGCCGAGCTTCAGCCGGCGGAATAACATTAGTCGCGCTTAGCGCGAAAAAGATGCGCATTGCAGCGGCACAGTGACTCGACTTTTAGTAGTCACTGTGCACCTATTATCCCAACTGGTTCTGGGGGCGGGACGTCAATGCGGCTTTTGTATTTTGTATTCGCATTCATTGCTGCGATGCCACGGATTGTCCTGGCTGATGACGAAACAATCAAATGGAAAGAAGTTGGCGGCTGGACCGTGGCTGTCGACCCGACCTTGGGCAACGGCTGTTTTGTTCTCACTTCATTTGATGACGGCACCGTTTTTCGTCTGGGCTTTAATTTTACAAAAAAGGAGAGCCCTTTTTACATTGTGATCGCAAATCCGAACTGGATCCTTGGAAGTGGGAAAGCAATATCCCATCGAACTGTCGTTAGATCGTTCTCAATGGACGGCGAATGCGAGCGCTCTCGATCTTGATGGCTTCAAGGGATTATGGATCGATTTTAAGGATTCCAGTCTGATTGCCGAGTTCGCTCGTAAACTGAGTTTTCGCGCCACCTTCAACGGAAAGCAGATTGTTGCGCTGAGTTTAAAAAATTCCGTCAGGGCAACGGATGAGATGCTCACCTGCCAGAAGGCGGTAAACGCTGCAGTCGCTCAGCGGCCAGCCACGCCCCAATCAAAGGATCCGTTCGAAGCAAAGCCGGACACCCGGACGGCCTCGGATCCTTTTGATCTCTGATGCATGTCGTCTGGGGGTGATCGGGCATATCGACTTTGGGGCCTGCGCTCAGTTCAGCACGCGCAGTAGCCCCGGTGAATCCAGCGAGAAGGCGGGGATGTCGACGTCGAATAGCTCGCCTTCATCCGTTTCCATCTGGTAGTGGCCGAACATCAGGCCTGAGGGCGTGTCGAGCGGGCAGCCGGAGGAATATTCGTAGGTGTCGCCGGGGCTGAGCCGCGGCTGTTCGCCGACCACGCCGGGGCCGGTCACCTCGTCCACCACCCCGTTCTGGTCGGTGATGTTCCAGTAACGATTGATGAGGCGAACGGCGACGCCGGAATTGTTGCTGATGACGATCCGGTAACCCCAGACATAGCGATCGTCTTCCGGATCGGATTGCTCCTCCAGATAGAACGGTTCGACCACGACTTCGATATCTCTTGTGAGGGCGCGATACATGCCTTGCACCATAGTCAAGATATGTTACCCGTATCTTATAAAGAGGCCCCGTCCGTCAAGAAACGGAACGTTGATCAGCGGTCAAATGGTGATCATCGTATGGTTTTCGATCGTTAAGCCTAATCGTCAGCGTTAATTTTACTTCGCAACGCCGGCGCGGGGGTACTTGTTCCCGCAGATCGGCGGCCGGCTCCTCATTGAAGTCCGGCCGCTATTCCAGTCCATCAGGCCGAAACCTTGGAAAGCGCCTGCGCGAAATCCTCGATCAGGTCGTTCGTATCCTCGATGCCGGCCGAAAGCCGCACCGTACCCGGAGAAATGCCGAGTTCGGCACGCGCCTCTTCCGTCAGGTTCTTGTGCGTCGTCGTTGCCGGATGGGTGATCAGGCTTTTGCTGTCGCCGAGATTGTTAGAGATCTTGATGATCTCAAGCGCGTTCTGCAGCGCGAAGGCCGCCTCCTTGCCGCCCTTCAGCTCGAAGCAGACGAGCGTCGAGCCGCCGGTCATCTGCTTGGCGATGATGTCAGCCTGCGGGTGATCCTTGCGGCCGGGATAGATCACCTTGGCGACCTTGCCCTGCTCTGCCAGGAAATCGGCGATCTTCGCCGCATTTTCAGTCTGCTGCTTGACGCGCAGCGGCAGCGTCTCGATGCCCTTGAGAAGCGTCCAGGCATTGAACGGCGACATGGCCGGGCCGGTATGGCGGAAATAGTCGTGCAGGTTCTCGTCGATCCATGCCTTGTCGGCGAGCACCACGCCGCCGAGGCACCGGCCCTGGCCGTCGATATGCTTGGTGGCGGAATAGACGACGATATGGGCGCCGAGTTCGAGCGGCTTCTGGAAGAGCAGCGTCGCGAAGACGTTGTCGACGATCACCTTGGCGCCGACCTGGTTGGCGAGCTCGGCGACGCCTGCGATATCGATCACTTCGAGCGTCGGGTTGGTCGGGCTCTCCAGGAAGAATACCTTGGTATTCGGGCGGACCGCCTTTTCCCAATTGGCGAGATCCCGGCCGTCGACCAGCGTGCACTCGATGCCGTATTTCGGCGCCAGCGTTTCCACGACCCAGCGGCAGGAGCCGAACAGCGCGCGGGCGGCGACAATGTGGTCGCCGGCCTTGACCTGGCAGAGGACGGCGGCGGCGACGGCTGCCATGCCGGAGGCGGTGGCGCGGGCATCTTCGGCGCCTTCCAATGCGCACATGCGCTTTTCGAACATGTCGTTGGTCGGGCTGCCGTAGCGAGCGTAGATGAAGCCGTCCGTTTCGCCCTTGAAGCGGGCTTCTGCCGCTTCCGACGTGTCATAGACGAAACCCTGGGTGAGATAGATTGCCTCTGATGTTTCGCCATATTGCGAACGCAGCGTGCCGCCATGGACGAGTTGGGTTGCCGGGCGCCAGGTCTTGCTCATGCCATCACCTTCACATAACAAAAAAACCGGCCGCAAAAGCAGACCGGTTTCATAACCCGGTCTTTTTAGCCACTTGTTTAACGTGGCTGCAAGCCGACCGGCCAAATCACCACGGGATAATTCTGCAATACTGCTGTTAGCTGCTTGCGTCAATTCCCCGAGTTTGGTTTTGTCGGCAGCGAAATGATGGATGGGGCATGATGGCTCGCGAAACTGGAATTCTGGCGGACCGCGCGATTGCGGCACTGTTCGAAACGGGGCGTCTGAACTCCGAGCGGGAGCTCGACCGCGATCAGATCCAGCCGGCAAGTCTCGACCTGCGCTTAGGAAGCAAGGCGTTTCGTGTGCGCGCCTCTTTCATGCCCGGCCCCTCGCATCTGGTCTCGGACAAGCTCGATCGGCTGAGCCTGCACGTGATCGACCTTTCCCAGGGCGCGGTGCTCGAAACCGGTTGCGTCTACATCGTGCCGCTGATGGAGAGCTTAGCGCTGCCGGCCGACATGTCGGCTTCGGCCAATCCGAAGAGCTCGACCGGCAGGCTCGATATCTTCACCCGCGTCATCACCGACTACGCCCAGGAATTCGACAAGATCCCGCCGGGCTATTCCGGCCCGCTCTATCTCGAAATCAGCCCGCGCACCTTCCCGATCGTCGTGCGCCGCGGCTCGCGCCTGTCGCAGATCCGCTTCCGCGTCGGCCAGTCCGTGCTCGGCGAGCCGGAACTTCTGAGGCTGCATGAAAGCGAAACGCTCGTTGCCAGCAAGCAGCCGAACGTCTCGGGCGGCGGCATCGCGCTGTCGATCGATCTCACCGGCGACAAGGACGGCCTGATCGGCTATCGCGGCAAACACCACACCGCCGTCGTCGACGTCGATGAAAAGGACCAGCACGATATTTTTGATTTCTGGGAACCGCTATACAGCCGCGGCCGCAACGAGCTGATCCTCGATCCCGACGAGTTCTATATCCTCGTCTCGCGCGAAGCCGTGCATGTGCCGCCGGATTATGCCGCCGAGATGACCCCCTTCGATCCGCTGGTCGGCGAATTCCGCGTCCATTATGCCGGCTTCTTCGATCCGGGCTTCGGCCATGCGCCGGCCGGCGGGCGCGGCAGTCGCGCCGTGCTCGAAGTGCGCAGCCACGAAGTGCCCTTCATCCTCGAAGACGGGCAGATCGTCGGCCGCCTGGTCTACGAGCACATGCAGGAAAAACCGGCCAGCCTCTACGGCTCCGGCCTCGGCTCCAACTATCAGGCCCAGGGCCTCAAGCTTTCCAAACATTTCCGCATCTGACGCCGGCCTGACGGGCCGCGACTTGACAGCGGCCCCCATCTGTTGGAAATCTCAAGGCATCGCGGGTGTAGCTCAATGGTAGAGCAGCAGCTTCCCAAGCTGAATACGAGGGTTCGATTCCCTTCACCCGCTCCAGCTGCCTTTCCAGCGATGTCCTTCTAATCCCCGAAAAACCGAATCGGCTTATACCGGCGGTGTGCGATGATCAGGCTGCGGTCGGGCTGGATGATGTAGGTTTCCTCCACCTGTTGGCCGTATTGGTCGATAAAATCATGCGGGAAGGAGGAGCCGGGTGGCGATTTGGTGAGCTTGGTGCGCGGCTGGCCGTGATAGATGATGCTGCCTGGGATGGGTTCGAGGCCCGGGCCGCTGTAGCTGACGGTGTTGCATCCCGCCAGAACGAGTGTGCCGACGAGGCCGATGATTGCCGGTTTCATATCCATCCCTTCCGATGCGCAGAACGTTGCGATCTTACTCCCGATCGCAACAGACGCACCAGATGAAACGGCGTCTCCGCCTTCACTCGTTCGAGAGGTGCTGCCCGGAGCGCAGGAAATCCATGCGTTGCCGAAACCGGCGGTGTCTGCTAGATCGGCAGTGTCGAAAAAGGCAGGATCGGTTGAGGTAAGCCCGATCCCTTCCGTTGGAGCGTCGTGAGCGCTCTCAAGAAGCTCTGCTCCGTGGCCTATGGCACGAGAACCCGCGACGTGATCCGCATCAAGATGCGGGATCCCGGCGGCGTGCGGAGACGGCAAAAGGCAGTCCCGGGATTTTTTCAAACGGAGACTGTCATGCGCCTGAACCATCTCGATTTTCACGTTCCCGATATTACCGCGACGGCGGATTTCTTCATCCGCCATTTCGGCCTGACGCTGAAGGATATGCGCGGCCAGAATGGCCTGGCGATCCTGACCGACGACGCCGGCCTCGAAATCGTTCTCAGCCACGCGATCGCGAAGTTCGGCACCGCCGACCAGGTCGAACTGCAGCGTCAGACTTATCACGTCGGCTTTATTTTGCCTGAGAAGGCTGATGTTGATATTGTTCATGCCGGGCTTGTTGCCGCCGGTGCGGTCCTGTCCGGCCCGCCGGCCACCATGCGCGGCGGCTGGCTGTTTTATTGCACGGCGCCCGGAAATATTCTGGTCGAGGTTGGGTGGCGGCCGGTTTAAGTGAAATCCCAGAAGGAAGGGTGCGGCCCGTAGCCTGCCCCTCATCCGGCTCCCGGCATCGACCGGGGTCGCGCCACGGTCTCGGCCCGTCCTTCGGACCCCCGTAAACAGGGCGAAGGGGGGATGTGCCGCGACCTTTCCGGTCCCCGCCGACCTCTCGCTGGGCACGTCCCCTCGCCCCGTTTTTACGGGGAGAGGGTTAGGGTGAGGGGCAGCTATCCGCGCGAACCGGGCAGGCGTGCCTCTTGCCGGCTCAGAATTCCGTCCAGTCGGCATCCTGCGTCGACGGCGTGCTGCTGTTGCCGGCGCCGAAGGCGTTGGAAATCTTCTGGCCGAGTGCGCGGGCGGGTGAGGCGGCCGGGCGGGCCGTGCCTTCCCTGGCGATGCGGAGCTGCGCTGCCTTAGCGGCCGGGCGTGGGGCCACCCGCGGTGCCGGGGCTGTCGACCGCGTAGACGCGCTCGGTGCGGCGGCGGCAAAGCCGCCGGTGCCGGTCAATCGGAACTGGCCGAGCAGCGTGTTGAGCGCCGATGCTTCGCTGGCGAGGCTGTGGCTGGCGGCCGTCGACTGCTCGACCATTGCCGCATTCTGCTGCGTGCCCTGGTCCATGGTGTTGACGGCGGTGTTGATCTCCTGCAACCCGATCGACTGTTCGCGCGAGGCTTCGGCGATCGCGTGGACGTGCTGGTTGATTTCCTGCACCTCGGTGACGATCACATCGAGCGCCTTGCCGGTCTCGCCCACCAGCGTGACGCCGGTCTGGACATGAGAGCCGGAATTGGTGATCAGCGACTTGATCTCCTTGGCGGCATTGGCCGAGCGCTGAGCGAGCTCGCGCACTTCCTGGGCGACGACCGCAAAACCCTTGCCGGCTTCACCGGCGCGCGCGGCTTCGACGCCGGCATTCAAGGCCAAGAGGTTGGTTTGGAAGGCGATGTCGTCGATGACGCCGATGATGTTGGAAATTTCGCCTGAGGACTTTTCGATCTCGTGCATGGCGGAGATAGCCTTGCGGACGATCTCGCCGGATTTTTCGGCGCCGAGGCGGGTGCGGGTGACGAGCTGGCTCGCCTCCTCGGCGCGCTTGGCGGCATCGCGCACCGTCGTGGTGATTTCTTCCAGCGCCGCTGCTGTTTCTTCTACCGAGGCCGACTGCTGTTCCGTTCGCCGGGAAAGCTCGTCGGCGGAGGAACGGATCTCGTTAGCGCCGGCGCCGATGGCCCGCGCATTGGCCCCGACCGCCTGCATGGTCTCGTTGAGCTTCTCGACCGAGTGGTTGAAATCCTGGCGCAGCGCATCGAGATGGGCGACGAAAGGCGCGTCGATATGCGAAGCGAGATCGCCGGCCGCAAGGCGGCGCAGGCCATCGCCAAGGGCTGCGACGGCGCGTTCGAGCTCGGCTGCCTCGCGGGCTTTCTGCGCCTCGCGTTCGCGGCGCTCGCCGTCGCTGACGCTGCGGTCGGCCTCGGCGCGCGCCTCCATCTGGCGACGCTCGATCGCGTTGTCGCGGAAGATCGAGACCGCCTTTGCCATCTGGCCGACTTCGTCGCGGCGGTCGAGACCACTGATATCGCTATCGGTGTCGCCCTCGGCAAGGCGCGTCATGCGCAGGCTGAGCTTCGTCATCGGGTCGGCAATGCCTTTCTGCGCCATGGTGACGCCAAAGCCGATTGCTGTGAGAACAGCGGTGCCGATCAGAGTGAGACAGAAGGTGATCCGGCCGTTGACGGATGCTGAGAGGCCGTCGCCGCCATCGTTGAGCATCGCCATCATCGCATCATTGTTGGCGATCATCTTCGGCGTCAGCGCATCGAGCTTGGCATTGATCAGGGCGACGTTTGCGAGTGCGCCCGCGCTGTCCTTGCCCTTGTTCTGCTCGATGATCTTATTGGCCAGAGCTTCGATTTCATCGATGCCGGCCTGGATTTCGTCTATCGCTGCCTTGCGGCTCGGAACCAGGGCGAGGGCCTGTTTCATCCGGTCGCGGGCCTGCGGCAGCTTGCTCGGTGTGGCAAGCGCCGTCTGGTATGTCGGCGTATCGGGCTGCATCTCGGCAACCAAGGTGACCTGCAGCACCGAGGCTACGACCGAGGCGCTGGCACGTGCGCTCAGCATCGAGGCCTGCGCCTCATGATCGATAAAGGCGCCATAAGCGGCGTCCGCCCGGCGGAACTCGGAGATGACATAGATGAGCCCCGCCATCGTGATCAGCCCGAGCAGCGCCACGACCGAAATGATCTTGGTACGGATTTTCAGATGCTTCAACATGTAAAATGTCACCCGATTTTGCCGGGCGCGCGGCGCGTCCGGTGTTTGGAAATTATGTTGGTAAAGAGCGCTGCCTGACTGTCGCGGCGCCGGAAAGGGAATTGACGCATGCATCATGCAATCGGCTGGCGGGCCTGTGTCGTCGCGACAAATAGAGGTGATATTCTTTAATTCCGCGCTAACGTGCAGGTGCAGGCGCACCCCTAGTTTTGAGGGGCAGCGGGAGGACTGCGCCATCGCTCCAGAGAGCTCATCCTTCGCGGGGCGTGGGAGGATGCTGCGGCAAATGAGGAGCGTTGGAGGATGTCGCGGCCAATGGGTTCGTGAGCCTCATCCACTCCCTCACTCCCATGATATTCCCCGGCGGGCATGACTCTGTTACATCTCCTCGACCCTAACCCCGGAACTGGATCATCATGATTGGACCCCAGCTGGCATCCCCGACTCTCAGGGCTTTTCTGGCGGCCGGCCTGTTTCTGGCAGCGCTGTTTTCAAACTTTGCTGCATTCGCTCAGCAGGCTGCCCCTTCGCTGCCGTTGCTCTTCGATGCCCGCGAGCGTCTCGCCAGGCCGGATCTCTCGTCGCTGGTCCGCCTGCGCTTTCTGACGTCGGTTGATTTCCCGCCGTTTAATTTCACCGATCAGAACGGCAAGCTTTCCGGCTTCAACGTCGATCTCGCCCGCGAAATCTGCGGCGAGCTGGAGATTTCGGATAAGTGCCAGATCCAGGCAATGCCTTTCACCGATCTCAAGGATGCCCTCGCCGCCTCGCAAGGCGATGCCGTCATCGCCGGCCTTGCGGTCACCCCGGAGCTGCGCCGTCAATTTCTCTTCTCCCGGCCATATCTGATGCTGCCGGCGCGCTTCGTGCGCAATCTCGCCGCCCCGCTTGATGGAAAGACCGCTGCTGCGCTCTCCAACCATTCGGTCGGCGTCGTCAAAGGCACGGTGCACGAGGCGATGCTGGCAGCCTTTTTCCCGGCGCTGAAAGCGCAGGCTTTCGACACGAAGGACGCCCTGCTTGCGGCGCTGAAGGAGCGAAAGGTCGATGCTGCCTTCGCCGATGCGCTGCAGCTTTCTTTCTGGGTCTCGTCCCCGGCCTCCGACAAATGCTGCGCGCTGTTCGACGGCCCCTACCTCTCCGAACATTTCCTCGGCGAGGGCATGACGATCATGCTGCGACAGAAGGACAGCGTGCTGACATCCGCCATTGATCATGCGCTGGCGGCGCTGTCGCGCACCGGCCGTCTCCAGGAGATCTATCTGCGCTATTTTCCCTACGGGCTCTACTGAGCCTCAAGGATTATCCCTTGCGGAAGCGGGCAATGGCGCTCCGCTCGATCGCCGCGCAGGTGAGCTTATCGAGGCCGAGGCGGTCCCGCAGCAGGCTGAGCAGTCGCAGTTCCTCTGCCTTGACCGAAAGATCGGCGGAGGCCACCTCGACGGCAAGCGCATAAGCGGTGTCATAGAGTTTTGCCGGCAAGGTATCGCGGACCGTTTCGAGGACCACGTCGAGGCCTTCAGGCCCAGCCAGCAGCACGGCGCAGTCGCGTGCTATCGGAATGAGCTTGTCGTCATCAAAATCCCTGAAAACCGGCAGGAAGCCGATCAGCTGACCGATCCTTTCCATCTCCCTGTCGTTCATGGTGCTGTCGACGGCGGATGCCATCACCATCACGTAGATCAGCGCATCATGGGCGGAAAGCGGCTTGTTCATTTCTGATTCCTTGTTGATGAGCGCAGATTAGGAATTGGCGGCGGCCTTTACAAGAGATCGGCAGCTCTCCCCCGGCGGGCGGCCTGTCACTTGCGGCGCGGATCGCCGCCGTAAACCCCTTTCTGCGCCTGTTTCGCCTTGTCGGCGACGGATGCAAGCGGCGAACCCGCCTCTGCTTCCGCCCAGCCGCTTTCGGCAAGCCACGCGCCGAGATCCTGCGTACCGAGCCGACAGGCGGCGATCGCCGTTCCCTTCCATTCGACCGTGTCGAGATCGCAGGTGATGCTGCGGTTGCGCAAGAGCTGGCGCAGCGCCGTCTTCGCCATCATGCCGCAGGGCCATTGCCGGCCTGCCGGCCCGCATATCCCGTCGGCCGGCGTGAGGGCGATGCCGGCAAGCTGGAGCCTGCGCTCCCCGAAGGAAAGAATGCCCGCGTTTTCGACCAGTGGCCGCGGCAACTCCATGGCCTTTTTCTCGGCCGGCCCTGCCGTTTGGCTGGATGTCGGCGCCGCTTGTTGCGGGATAGTGGCGGCTCTGGGCGCCGCGCCTTCAGTCGCCGCCGCTGGGTGCGGGACCGCCGGTTCCACAGAGCGGGCGATCATTTCGGCACGTTCGTCGGATATTGTCGCTGCCGGTTCGGCGGCCCCGGAGGCAACATTCGGCGCAGCCGCTGCCGTCTCCTCTGTGGCTGCGGTTTCTTCCCCTCCCGTGCCGCCGCGAAGCCTCGCTTCGCCTGCCTTCAGCAGGCCGACCACCACCGCCATCCCCATAATACCTGTAAAGACGGCGGCAGGGCGCATGGAATATCTTCCTACTGGCTGGCCCAGATGATGCGGGCGATCCAATCGACATCGGCAAGATCGAGCGTGCGGTTGGGATGTTCGGGATTGAGCGACATCAGCTCGATCGACCGTGGGCTCTGGCGCAGCAGCACCTTGGCCATTACTTCGCCCGCGCATGTGCGCACGACGACGCGGTCGTTGCGGCGCACATGCGCCCCGGGCTCGACGATCAGCACGTCGCCGTCGCGATAAAGCGGCATCATGCTTTCGCCCTGCACCTCCAGCGCGTAGGCGCCGGATCTCTGCGACGGGTTGGCCGGAAACTCCACCACGTCCCAGCCATGACCGGCCGGAAAGCCGCTATCGTCGAAGAAGCCGCCGGCGCCGGCCTGAGCGAAGCCGAGCAGAGGAATGGCGCTGCCCGGCGGGGGGGCGGCACGCTCGCCGATCCGCTCTCCGGCGGAACTGGCGGCCGGTTGCATGAAGGCGAGAAACTGCTCCATGCTCGCCCCCGTCGCATCGAGCACCTTGGCGATCGATTCCGTCGATGGCCAGCGCAGCCGCCCATCGGCGGAAAGCCGTTTCGACTTGTTGAAAGAGGTGGGGTCGAGCCCGGCACGGCGCGCAAGACCGGATGGCGTCAGCTCGTGCCGTTCGGCAAGCCTGTCGATCGCCTCCCAGATCTGCTTGTGTGACAGCATATGCGCCCGATTCCGTGCAGCCTGTCTCAGGCCGCGCTTTAGAGCACCGTGCGTCCGCTTCGGACGTATAAAGGACGCTCTAACACTCTAAGTCTGAACATCTCACCTGCCGAAAATCGATTTGGATTTTTCGAGCCGATGCTTCAGCGACAGAATACTAGCCGACCGCACGCCGACCGTAAAGGTAAGGAGGAATAAAATCCTGTTATCGACCGGTTTCGGCCGCCCTCAAGCCACCATCGCCATATTGATCTTGCCGAGCTGGATAACCGCCTGTGTGCGGCTGTCGACATCGAGTTTCAGCAGGATTGCCGAGACATGCGCCTTGATCGTCGCTTCGGAGACGCCGAGTTCATAGGCGATCTGCTTGTTCAACAGGCCCTCGGCCAGCATGGTCAGCACCCGGCTCTGCTGCGGCGTCAGCGTGTGCAGGCGGCGGATCAGGTCGGCGACGTCGGGATCCTGCTCCTGGCCGTCGCGATAGCTTTCCGGTGTGGCGATATCGCCGGCAAGCACCGTCTGGATGCCGCGGCGGATGTCTTCGATGCCCGAGGATTTGGAAATGAAGCCGGAAGCGCCGAGCTCCAGGGCCCGGCGGATCGTCGTGGCGTCGTCGCTCGCCGAAACGATGATGATCGGCAGGCTGGCGAATTCGGCGCGCAGCGCCATCAGGCCGGAAAAGCCGCTGACGCCGGGCATGGCGAGATCGAGCAGCATCAGGTCGGCATCTGGATGTGTGCCGGCGGCGGTGCGTGCGGCTGCGAAATCACCGGCCTCGACGATGGTCTGCCGGCCTTCCATGCCGATCACCGCCTGGCGCAGCGCATCGCGAAACAGCGGATGATCGTCCGCGATGATGATGGTCTGTTCCTGCATCGAAAACTCCCTCCCAAGAGTCCGATCATGCCGCATGCGCGCCGTCCCCTCGGCATTGCATGCAGGCATTCTGAAATGACTATATCAGATCATGTCTTCTGCGGAAGGGGATTGGCTTTTTCGTCAGCCTGGAACTCCTTCACCATCCCCATGAAGCTCTTCATCATCCGCTCCATGATGCTGATCGAGCGGTCGATCTCGGCGTCGCTCGGCAGCGCACGCTGGATGAGGCCGCCCTGTTCGAGCTTGGTCACCCGCTCTGAAAGCCGGTCGAGCTCGTCCTCATAGGCCGCCCGCTCATCGGCCGCCATACGGCAGACGAGGGCGCCGTCCTTGTCCTGGCAGATCGACATGGCGCCGGTCTGGCGGTCGAGCCGGACGAAATGGTCGCCGCTCTTCTCCAGTTGGAATCGGCCCGCGTCGGTCTCGGCCGCTGCGGCGCCAAGCGGCAGGAGAACAGCGCCAAGTGCGAGAACCAAAATCTTCATCGTCTCATCCTCCGGATTTTGCCTGGGCTGGCCCCGCTTTTTGCGTGCCGAGGCGTGGACATCGCCGCCTCTTTCCGGCAAAGCGCTCATGACCCAAGGATCAGCAATCGCGAGGCCATGATGACCGTGACACCGACCCTTTACAAGATCGTGACGGAAACGCTCTGGCAGCAAGTCAGACAAAGCGGTGTTTTTCATGGCGCCGGCATCGATCTCAAGGACGGCTTCATCCATTTCTCCACGGCCGACCAGGTGAAGCAGACCGCGGCCCTGCATTTTGCCGGCCAGTCCGGCCTAGTGCTGGTCGCCGTCGATGGCCGCGGTTTCGGTGACAAGCTCCTCTTCGAACCCTCCCGCGGCGGCGATCTCTTCCCGCATCTCTACGCCGATCTGCCGCTTGCGGCCGTGCTCTGGGAGGCGCCGCTGCCGCTCGATGAGAACGGCGTTCATATCTTCCCGGAGCTGCAGCCATGATCGATCCCTTCAAGCGCATCGCCCGCAAGGGCCTTTTCCTGTTCGACCCGGAAACGGCGCACGGCATGTCGATCGCCGCGCTGAAGTCTGGCCTCGTGCCCGCCTGCCGGATCACTCCCGATCCGCGCCTGCGCCAGACCATCGCCGGCCTCACTTTCGAAAACCCGCTCGGCATGGCGGCCGGCTACGACAAGAATGCCGAGGTGCCGGAAGCGCTCTTGAAGCTCGGCTTCGGCTTTACCGAGATCGGCACCGTGACGCCGAAGCCCCAGGCTGGCAATCCGCGCCCGCGCATCTTCCGCCTAGTCGAGGATGAAGCCGTCATCAACCGCCTCGGTTTCAACAATGAGGGCCATGACGCCGCTTTCGGACGTCTCTCAACGCTGGCGGGCGGCGGCATGATCGGCGTCAATATCGGAGCCAATAAGGATAGCGAAGATCGCATCGCCGATTATGTCGCCGGCATCCGTCGCTTCTATTCCGTGGCGCGTTATTTCACCGCCAATATCTCCTCGCCGAATACGCCCGGCCTGCGCGACCTGCAGGCACGCGAAAGCCTCGCGGCGCTGCTGTCGACCATGCTTTCGGCGCGCGACGAGATGGCGCAGAAATCCGGCCGCAAGATCCCGGTCTTTCTGAAGATCGCCCCTGACCTGACCGAGGAAGGCATGGACGATATTGCGGCGGAAGCGCTCGCGCATCCGCTGGATGGACTGATCGTCTCCAACACCACGCTGTCTCGCGACGGTCTCAAGGACCAGCGCCAGGCGAAGGAAGCGGGCGGTCTTTCCGGCGTGCCGCTGTTCGAAAAATCGACGGCGGTGCTTGCCCGAATGCGCAAGCGCGTCGGCCCTGATCTGCCGATCATCGGCGTCGGCGGCGTCTCCTCGGCCGAAACAGCGCTGGAGAAAATCAGGGCGGGTGCCGATCTCGTCCAGCTCTATTCATGCATGGTCTATGAAGGCCCCAGCCTGCCCGGCGATATCGTCCGCGGTCTTTCGGCGCTGCTCGACCGCGAAAAGGCCGGCTCGATCCGCGCGCTGCGTGACAGCAGGCTGGATTACTGGGCGGCGCGGAAGGTCTGATCGGCCCGCGGCCCGACCAGCATGGCGAGGAAGAAGCCGCGGAAGAGCAGGAAGGCGTTCATGCCAAGCCACAAACCGTGATTGCCGAAGAGCGGCACGAAGACGGCGAGCATAAGGAGGTAGCCGGCAAAGGACATCAGCATCCGGTTGCGCATGTCGACCGACCATGTCGCGCCGATGAAGACGCCGTCCATCAGGAAGGCGAGCGCCCCCGTTAGTCCGGTAATCGCAGCCCAGGACAGATAGGTTTCGGCCGCCTGCCGCACCTCCGGCGAGGTGGTCAGCACCGAGATCAGCCAAGGGCCGGCGAGGAAGAAAAAGGCGGAAGCGAATGCGGCCAGTCCGAACGACCAGATGGTTGTCAGCTTCAGCCCGCGGTCGAAGGCCGGCCTGTAGCGTGCGCCGATCGCCCGGCCGGTGATCTGCTCGGCGGCATTGGCAAGCCCGTCGAGATAATAACCTGACAGCAGGAAGAAATTCATCAGTACGGCATTGGCGGCCAGTGTCACCGCCCCGAAGCCGGTGCCGATCCGCGTCATGATCGTGAAGGCGCCGATCAGCACGAAGGTGCGGATCAGGATGTCGCGGTTGAGTGCGAAAAGCTCCGCCAGCCGGTGCCGGGAAAAGATCTCGGCCCATGCCGGACGCTCGGCCCTGCCGAAATCTTTGAGCACGATGAAAAGCCCGGCGAATGCGCCGGCTGTTTCACCGGCCGTGGTTGCCCAGGCGACCCCGGCCACGCCCCAGCCGAGCGACAGGCCGAGATAAATGGATAGCAGAATATTGATGCCGTTGATCAGCGCCTGCAGCAGCAGCCCGACACTGCCCTGTCCGCGCCCGAGCACGAAGCCGAGAATGGCGTAATTCGCCAGCGCCGCCGGTGCCGCCAGCATTCGGATCGCGAAATAGGTGCCGGTCGCCTCGGCGATCGCCCCTTCCGCGCCCATCAGCCGCAATCCCGCCGTCTCGATCAGCGGCGAAAGGCAGAGCAATGCCAGCCCGCAGGCGAGCGCTGAAATCAGCGCTCGCCAGAAGACAGCCTGCTGTTCGTGCCCGTCGCGCCGGCCATAGGCCTGCGCCGTCAGTCCCGTCGTCGAGGCGCGCAGGAAGTTGAAACTGCCGAGGATCAGATCGAAGAGCATCGCGCCGATCGCCAGCCCCGCCAGCGCTTCCGCGTTACCCATATGACCGACGACGGCGGTGCTCGTCAGCCCGAGCAGCGGCGTCGTCATGAAGCCGAGCGTCATCGGAATAGCGATCGAAAGCACCAACCGGTGCGTCACCTCGAAAGCGAGAGTGTTGTTGTTGCTGCGCGTATCCATGACCTGCCTTAGATCGAGGCAGAATCGCCTCGGCTGGAAAGCACCATGGCCCAGTAGGGCAGGTTCCTGGAAGACGTATTATGGGCGACTGCGACGCCGAGGCCGTCATAACGCCCGAGCATGTTTTCCAGATGATGCGGCGAATTGATCCAGGCAGTCACAACGGCGTCGACGCTCTGCTGGCCGGAAGCGATGTTCTCGGCCGCCGGCAGCCGCACGCCGCTCGCCTTGACGCGGGCGCCGAAGCTGTCCGTCATGCCCATGAGGTGCGCCATCTTGCCGGCACTCGCCATGCGCTTCGCCTGGAAGAGGGCCGCCGTCTGCGCCGCCGGATCGACCTCAAGCGGCGGCAGGCCGTTCTTCGCCCTCAACTGGTTGACGAGCGGCAGCACGCTCGTCGTCTCGTCCTCGCCGTTCGAGGGCGTGCCGGCAATTCGCGGGGTCGTGGTGCAGCCGGCGATGCCGGCGGCGAGTGCAAGTCCGGAAAGAGTGAGCAGGCTGCGCCTGGAAAGATCGATTGATATCATGTTATCGGCGATAGCTGAAAAGGCGAAGGATGACGAAGAGCGGGATGACGATCGTCGCCCCGAGGAGGAGATAGTCGCCGACGCGCCCGAGCGCGGCAAAGCCCCGGTGCCAGAGTTCCAGGATGAAGTCGCGGAACCCATAGATGATGTTCCACGGCGTCAGGCCAAAAACGGTCATGACGAATCCGACAATCAGCGACACCACGATGAGTTTAATCAATGTGCGGCCGAGTGAATCGCCGAGGAACCTGTTCACCTGATCGGACATGCGCCATCTCCTGTTTGCCCCTGGAATAAGGTCGCGGCGCACCGCCCGCAAGCCCTTTCCGGAATTGGCCGCTTCGCCTCTGAAATAGGACTTGAGTTTTTTTGTGGCCGCCGGCAAATGCCAGCGAAACGATAGGTTCGTCATGCAGTCCCACCAGCTTTCCTCAGGCGATGTCATCGCCGACCGCCGCGCCGATTATGCCAGGATGCTCGAAGAAGGCGGCGAGGCGGAGGCAGCGGCCGAGCTGATGGAGCAGGCGCTGGAGCTCGTGCCTGCCTGGGCCGCCGGCTGGTATCGGCTCGCCACCTATCTGGAAAAGGCGGGCAGGGGGGAAGCCGCGATCGAGGCCTATCGCCGGACGATCGCCCTCGATCCCGAGGATATATTCGGCGCCACCCTCAAGCTTGCCCTTCTCGGCGACTCTGCGATCCCCGACCGGCCGCCGAGCCGCTACGTCGAGCGCCTGTTCGACGATTATGCCGATCGATTCGACACCGCCCTCGTCGAAAAACTCGATTACAGCGTCCCGCAGAAGCTCGCAGACCTCATCGCCTCCACCGGCAGGCGTTACGAATGCGCCGTCGATCTCGGCTGCGGCACCGGCCTGCTCGGCCCGGAGATCCGCGCCCGCGCCCGCCGCCTCGAAGGCTTCGACCTCTCGCAGAACATGCTGGCCAAGGCCGCGGAGAAACGAGCCTATGATCATCTCGCCCGAGCCGATCTGTCGCTTGCGCCCGAGCGCTCCGGCCTGTTCGACGATGCCGGGCACTGGCGGGCCGACCTCGTGAGCGCAGCCGACGTGCTGATGTATCTCGGCAACCTCGAGAGCGTCTTTGCGATCGTCGGTGAACTCGCCGCCGCCGGTGCGGATTTCGCCTTCTCCGTCGAGGATGCGGGCGACGGAGAGGCTTTCCAACTCGCCCCGTCGTTGCGTTACGCCCATTCGGAAGCCTATGTGAGGCAACTGCTTTCCCGCCACGGCTTCGAAATCCTCAAGATCGTCAAGACGGTCATTCGCAAAGATGGCGGAAAACCGGTTTCCGGCATTCTGTTCCTTACGCGCAACGCTGCGTAAGCGAACTTTTCTTGCTATTTTTTAATAGGTCAGCATTACTTACCTATTTTGCTTGATTGCAACGGCAGAAGACTGATATTTCACTGATATCGCCAAGAGCGCGGCGATACCGACCGCGCCCCGCCGGCTCATTTCACATTGCAAAAAACGTCACCGCCTTCAGGAGTTCCTCGGAGGCTTTCGCGAACCTGTCTGCCGTGGAGACTGGAATATGACACAGCGCATCAATGCCCTTGGCGTCTGGAATACCAGCGCGACCCGCCATACGCCGATCGAAGATGTGCAAGGTATCTTCTCCGGCAGTCTGATTGCCGCTCTCGGCATTTATGTGCTCGCCAGTGCCGGCCTTCTCACCGGCAGCACCGCCGGTGTCGCCTTCCTGCTGCACTATGCCTTCGGCGTCAATTTCGGCCTCGCCTTCTTCCTGCTCAACCTTCCGTTCTTCTATCTCTCGTGGAAGCGCCTCGGCATGGCCTTCACGATCAAGACTTTCATTGCCATCGGCCTGACCTCGGTGCTATCAGACGTGCAGTCGCGCTTCTTTTCGATTTCGAGCATCCACCCGGCGTGGGCTGCCCTTCTCGGCGGCCTGCTGCTCGGCTTCGGCCTGCTGGCGCTTTATCGCCACCGCGCCAGTCTCGGCGGCGTCGGCATCCTCGGCATCTACCTGCAAGAACGCTTCGGCATCCGCGCCGGCCTCGTCCAGCTCGCCATCGACATGTGCGTCCTCGCCGCCGCCTTCTTCGTCACCACGCCGTCCGTCGTCTTCTATTCGGTGCTCGGCGCCATTGTCCTCAACCTCTTCGTTGCCATCAACCACCGCGCCGATCGTTACATTGCGCTGTAGGGGTGGCTGCCCCTTTATCCGTCTACGGGCATCGACCGAGGCCGAACCACGGGTCTCGACCCGTCCTTCGGACCCCGCACGCGAGGCGAAGGGATAAGCCGCGACCTCTCCGTTCCTCGCACACCTTTCGCAGGGCACGTCCCCTCTCCCCGTAAAACGGGGAGAGGGGACGCGCCGTAATCGGACCTTCACCGATAGCGGACTAACCTTACAAATCGGTAACCCATTCTAAACAAATCGTAACTTGCCTCAGATCGGCCTCGGCGCGACACTCCTGTCGCGCCGGATTTGATGAGGTGAACCATGTCAGATTTGGAAAAACTCGTAAGACGCCGCATGCAGGAAGAATACGCCAAGGGCGCTTCCGCAGAGGAAATTACCAAGGTCGTCCGCGACATATTCAACAGCATCGACCTCTCGGGCAGTGGGTCTGAAGCCGTTGCCGCGCGCGCCGCTGCCGATCGCGATTAACCTGATATTCGACCGACCCGAGATATTCGGGTCGGTTCCCGTCAACATCGATTACGCGGCTTTCGTCACCTGATCGATCGGGTGCTGTGAGCGGAAGCCGACGGCAAGCCGGTTCCAGATATTGATCGCGCCGATCGCCACCGTAATCTCGGTCATCTCCTTCTCGGAGAAATGCGCCTTCAGTGCCTCGTAATCTGCGTCCGGCGCGCCTGTCTTGGCGATATTGGTCACAGCGTCGACCCATCCGAGCAGGGCCCTTTCGCGCGTGTCATAGACCGGCGATTCCCGCCAGACGCACATCAGGTTGATCCATTGTTCGCTGAGCCCGTCGTGGCGGGCTTCCTTCACATGCATATCGACGCAGTAGGCGCAGCCGTTTATCTGCGAGGCGCGCAGCTTGATCAAATGGATGAAGCGGCGCTCCAGTCCGGAAGACTGGACATATTGTTCGAGTGCGACGACCGCCTTGTAGGCATCGGGAGCGGCTTTGGCGAAGTTGAAACGCGGTTGCATGTCTTTCTCCTTTGATATGGCTCAACGAGCCGTCTTGCGTTCATGGATTTCAAGGAAGGCGCAGCCTCGGGCTGCGATCGATCCGTCGTCGAGGGCGGCGAGTTCGATGCCGAGATCGGCAATGCTGGTGTTGGCAAGTTCGGCCCGGTAGACCCGCTCGGCCCGGAGCATTGCCGCGCTGATGTTGCAGGGCTTGGAAAAGAAGTGGTCGGAGACCGGGTTCGGTCCGCGCTGGCGGATTTCGGCGCAGCGAAAGGCCGGGGCCGGTCCCTCCACAGCAAGCAATATGTCGAGCAGCGAAATCTCCGCCGGCGCCTTCGCCAGCCGATAGCCGCCCTTCGGCCCCGGCACCGTATCGAGGATGCCGGCGCCCGACAGTGCCTGCAGATGTTTGAGCAGATAGCTTGTCGACACGCCGTGGAATTCCGCCAGCGCAGCCGCCGAAAGGAGACCGCCTTCGGAGAGGCCGGAGAGCATGGCGACGCTGTGAATGGCCTGCTCGACTCCATCGCTCATTTTCATCGGTGTCATCTCCTCAATTCGTGGATAAAAAATATCCATGATTATCGCTTCTGTCAACTGCCCTTCTTTTTCGCCCGCTTTTCACTACCTTCAGGACGTGGACCAGATCGATTCCGAAGCCCGCGCCCTATTGCCTGAAACCTTTGCCCGCTGGTTTGCGGAAAAGGGCTGGCGCCCTCGCGCCCATCAGTTGGAACTGCTGTCCCGCGCCGAGGCCGGTCAAAGCACGCTGCTGATTGCGCCGACCGGCGCCGGCAAGACGCTCGCTGGCTTTCTGCCCTCGCTCACCGATCTCACCCGCCGCGGCAAAATTCCGCCCGGCTCCCCCTTCACCGGTATCCATACGCTCTACGTCTCGCCGCTGAAGGCGCTGGCGATCGATATCGAGCGCAACCTGATGAAGCCGGTCGAAGAGATGGGCCTGCCCGTCACGATCGAAAACCGCACCGGCGATACGCCGATTGCCAAGCGCCAGCGGCAGAAGCTCAATCCGCCGGATATTCTGCTGACGACGCCGGAGCAGGTTGCCCTGCTGCTGGCGAACCGTGAGGCGGAGCGCTTCTTCAAGGACCTGAAATATGTCGTGCTCGACGAGCTTCATTCGCTCGTCACCTCCAAGCGCGGCCATATGCTGTCGCTCGGCCTTGCGCGCCTCCGCCGCCTTGCCCCCGGCCTGAAGACCATCGGCCTGTCGGCGACCGTCGCCGAGCCGATGGACTTGCAGAAATGGCTGGTCGCCCAGGAGGAGGGGAGGGAACATCACGCTGGTCTTGTCGTCGTCGAAGGCGGTGCCAAACCCAATATCTCGATCCTGTCGACCGAAGAGCGCATTCCTTGGGCCGGTCATGCCGCCCGCTATGCCATTCCCGATGTCTACAAGCAGCTCCTCGAACACCAGACGACGCTGCTGTTCGTCAATACCCGCAGCCAGGCCGAGATGCTGTTTCAGGAACTCTGGACGATCAATGACGACAACCTGCCGATCGCCCTCCACCACGGCTCGCTCGATGTCGCCCAGCGCCGCAAGGTCGAGGCGGCGATGGCCGAAAACCGCTTGCGCGCCGTCGTCGCCACCTCAACGCTCGATCTCGGCATCGACTGGGGCGATGTCGATCTCGTCATCCATGTCGGAGCGCCGAAGGGCGCCTCACGCCTTGCCCAGCGCATCGGCCGCGCCAATCACCGCATGGACGAGCCTTCGAAGGCGATCCTCGTGCCGGCCAATCGCTTTGAAGTCATGGAGTGCCAGGCAGCCCTCGACGCCAATTATATCGGCGCCCAGGACACGCCGCCCGTCGGCCGCGGCGCTCTCGACGTGCTCGCCCAGCACGTACTCGGCATGGCCTGCGCCGAACCCTTCGACATGCTGGAGCTCTATGACGAGGTCACCAGCGCCTCGCCCTATGCCGATCTTAGCTGGGAGACCTTCGAGCGCGTCGTCGATTTCGTCGCGACCGGCGGTTATGCGCTTAGGACCTACGAGCGTTACGCTCGCATCCGCAAGACCAAGGAGGGCCGCTGGCGCGTCTCCAATCCGGCGGTCGCCCAGCAATACCGTCTCAATCTCGGCACCATCGTCGAAAGCCCGATGCTGAACATCCGCATGGTCAAGCGCGGCGAGGGCGGCCGGCTCGGTCGCGGCGGCGCCACGCTGGGCAAGGTCGAGGAATATTTCCTCGAGCAATTGTCGCCGGGCGACACCTTCGTATTTTCGGGCAAGGTGCTGCGTTTCGAAGGCATACGCGAAAATGAATGCCTGGCGTCGCAGGCCTTTTCGCTCGATCCGAAGATCCCCGCCTATAATGGCGGCAAGTTTCCGCTGTCGACCTATCTCGCCGAGCAGGTGCGGGCGATGATCGCCGATCCCGATCGCTGGCGCCACTTGCCGGATCAGGTGCGCGACTGGCTGTCGCTGCAGACCGACAAGTCGATGCTGCCGAAGCGCGACGAGTTCCTGATCGAAACCTTCCCGCGCGGCAGCCGCGGCTATATGGTCGCCTATCCCTTCGAAGGCCGTCTCGCCCACCAGACTCTCGGCATGCTGCTGACCCGCCGGCTGGAGCGAGCGGGCGCCAAGCCGCTCGGCTTCGTCGCCACCGATTATTCGCTCGCCGTCTGGGGTCTCGAGGATATGGGGCTGATGATCGCCAATGGCCGGTTGAGCCTCTCCGACCTCTTCGATGAGGATATGCTCGGCGACGATCTCGAGGCCTGGCTCGCCGAATCCTTCTTGTTGAAACGCACCTTCCGCAATTGCGCCGTGATTGCGGGCTTGATCGAGCGCCGCCATCCGGGCAAGGAAAAGAGCGGCCGCCAGATCACCGTCTCGGCCGACCTGATCTATGACGTGCTGCGCAGCCATGAGCCGGATCACATCCTGCTGCAGGCAACGCGCCAGGATGCGGCGACGGGGCTTTTGGATATAAGCCGTCTTGGCGATATGCTGATGCGAATCAGGGGCCACATCACCCACCGCCCGCTCGATCATATTTCCCCGCTCGCCGTGCCGGTGATGCTGGAAATCGGCCGGGAGGCGGTGCCGGGCGAGGCCCATGATGCGCTATTGGCCGAGGCGGCGGACGATCTGATCGCCGAAGCTCTGGCATGATGACTGGGAAAATACGACTGTGATGAACCGCCTGGCGCTGGCGCGCGACATTTCCGGATTGGCTGCGATCCCCGGCATCGAGACATCGGTGAACGGCATTGCCGCCGTCTGCGATCCGCTCGGCGCCCTCTATCTGCCGGATGCCGGACTGCTCGTCGTCTCCGACCTGCATCTCGAAAAAGGCGCAGCCTTCGCGCGCCGTGGCATGATGCTGCCGCCCTATGACACGCTGGCGACGCTGACCGTGCTTGCCGCTGTCATTTCCCGCTATGATCCGAAGGTCGTCGTCTCGCTCGGCGACAATTTTCACGACCGCATCGGTTCGAAGCATCTGCCGGAAAATTTTCGCGCGCTGATCGTCGGTATGGCGCGCGGCCGCGAATGGATCTGGATCAACGGCAACCATGATCCCGACGGCATCGTCGATCTGCCCGGCGCTTGCGCCGACGAGGTGCATTATGCCGGCCTGACCTTCCGCCACGAGCCGAGGAACGGCTTGCAGAGCGGCGAAATCGCCGGCCACCTGCATCCTTCGGCGACCGTGCGCCGGCGCGAACGATCAATCCGCCGCCCCTGCTTCGCCACGGACGGCGCTCGCCTCCTCATGCCGGCCTTTGGGGTGATGAGCGGCGGCCTCGATCTCGGCCATCATGCGATGAAGGGCTTGTTCGAAAAGGAATCGCTGATCGCGCATCTGTTGGGACGCGATCGGATTTATTCGGTCAGGTATGGGAATTTGCGGGGGTAGCGTCTGTCCTCGATGTGTGCCGTGGGGGGTGCCACACTGCACGCCTTTGAACTTAATCACACCCCTGCAATTGCTGCTGATATGTCCCCGCCATTCGCGCGAACTTCTGTGCCGTCTGCTGCAATTGCCCGTTCGAGCGCCAGTCGCCGCGCTTATATCCCGTCGGGCCCGAATAATAGGCGAGATAGAGATTATAGGCATCGTTGAGCGGAATACCGGTCTCCACACTGTTCTGGTAATGATACCAGCCGATGAAATCGATCGCGTCGGCGAAGTTCGTGCGGCGCGCCGCCCAGTTCCCCGTCTGCGACTGATAGTGATCCCATGTCCCGTCGAGCGCTTGCGAATAGCCGTAGGCGGTCGACGGCCGGGTCCAGGGAATGAAGCCGAAGAGCTTGGTGCGCGGCGGCCGCGCGTAGGGCTGGAAACCCGATTCGGTGTACATCGTCGCCATCAGGATCGGCACGGGCACGCCGTATTTCTTCTCCGTCCGCTCGGCCGCGCTCTGCCAGCTGGAGAAGAGTCCTTCGCGCTGGTCGAAGACGGCGCAGATGTTCCTCGTCTGCTTCGGCGCCGTCGCGCAGCCGGCAAGCAGCGCGAGACCCACGGCGGTCAGAACGATACGAGTACGCATAACAGAACCTCTCGTTTCCGAGAGATTACTAACTCGTAAATGTTAAAAACCGGTTTTTAGTCGAATACGAGCTTTTCTGAAGGCAGCGGAGTGCCATTTCCGTCGCGGAGGCCGGTGAGATCAGCCGCCCGTCTGTCTGCCGGCGCCAATTGGAATCGAGACAGTGGCTCGGCCATGACTAGGCTCAGGGTAGGGGCAGCGAGCCGAATCCGTCGTGTCCCACTGCCCTGAGCGGCTCGTAGCGCAGGATCACCGCGCCACTTTGCGTGGTCGAGGATTCAATAAGCCTCAGCGGCACCTGGGCCGCGTTCGCTTTGAAAAGCGGATTGCCGCCGCCGAGAATGACCGGCACCACGCAAACCCTGATCTCATCGATAAGGCCCGCCTTCAGCAGGCTGTCGGCAAGCGCGGCGCTGCCGAAGATGAAGATCGTCTTGCCGTCCTCCTGCTTCAGCCTCGTCAATTCGGGAATCGGATCGCTGACGATGCGGGCATTGTTCCAGCCGGGATCGGTCATTGTTCGAGAGACGGCGATCTTGGCAATGCCGTTCATATAGGCCTTGATCTTGTCTTCGTCCTCGGCAGTCGGCCAGTAGGCGGCCATGCCCTCATAGGTCTTGCGGCCGAAGACCAGGAGGTCACCTTCCTCGCCGAACTGCTCGGCATAGCGCTTGAGCTCCGGTCCCCAGGCGAGATTGTGGAAGTCGATCTCCCACGGTTTCGTTCCCTCGAACTAGCCGTCGAGCGTCATCAGGTTCCAGACGACAAGCTTCCGCATTTCATCCTCCTCAAGTGAGAACCGCTTTTAATAAGCAACTGGTTCACAGTAGTTCAACTGATTGCGATACGCAAGCGGTCATGGAGGCCGCCGACAAGAAGTTCCGGCGCTTGACTCTTCTAGGTCAATTGTCCTAATGGCTAGGTCAATTGACCTACGAATCGTAGCTTCGCGGACAGAAAGGGAGAATGAAAATGGTCGCTGCGGCCACCCGGCAGCAAATTGTCGAAGCAGCCGACAGGCTTTTCTACGAGAGAGGCTTTGAAGCAACGTCCTTTGCCGACATTGCGGGTACAGTCGGACTCTCGCGAGGCAATTTTTATTATCACTTCAAGACGAAGGACGAGCTTCTCGATGCGGTGATCACCCATCGCCTCCTCAAAACCAGGTCAATGCTCGATGAGTGGGAAGCACAGGCCGAGGCACCTGACGAGCGTATTCTCAGCTTCGTCAATCTCCTCATCGTGAATCAGTCGAAAATCATGGCCCACGGTTGCCCGGTCGGCACGCTTTGCGCCGAACTCGCCAAGCTCGATCACATTGCCAAGAGCCGTGCTGCCGAACTTTTCGATCTGTTTCGCCATTGGCTCTCACGTCAATTCAGCGAGCTTGGCCGCGAGGCTGAAGCCGATGCGCTTGCCATGCACATTCTGATGCGGAGCCAGGGCGTCGCGACGCTTGCGGCCGCCTATCGCGACGAAATCTTTGTTCAAAACGAGGTGGAAAATATGCGCGCGTGGCTGGCGGAGCAGCGGCCAGAAACACCCGCCTTTCCCGACACCCTTTCACGACAGCATTCCTGAAGGAGACACTGCATGTTTTTCATTACTCTGAAATTTTCTGAAAGCAGGGCCAAAGCACCGGTTCTGATGGAAGCGCATAATGCCTGGCTCAAACGAGGCTTCGACGACGGGATTTTTCTTCTCGCCGGCGGCCTTCAGCCGAGCGCAGGTGGAGCAGTCGTCGCTCACAACACCTCGCGCGCCGAACTCGAAACCAGGATTCAGCTGGATCCTTTCGTAGCGGAAGGCGTCGTCAGCGCCGATATTCTGGAAATTGCCCCCGCTCGCGTCGACGAGCGGCTCGCCTTCCTGAAGACATGAGACACGAGCGCGACGGTTCGCGGCGCCGGATCACTCCTTGCGGAAGATCAGGCTGGCGCTCCAGCCGGTGACGACGGCGAGCGCCACGGCCGCAAATCCGTAGAGGATCGGCTGATCATGGGCCGCGTCGGTGATCGTCTGTTCGATGCCCGTCTTGATGACGCGCAGCGGCAGCGATTTATCGGTGATGAGATTGCCGCTCTTGAAGAGATAGGCGCGCACCGTGTGCACCCCGTTCGGAATATTTGCCGGCAGGCGCAGGCTCGCCTTGAAGAGGTTCGATGAAACGAACCGCACGCCGCTCGGGTTCCGGTCGTAAAGCGCGCCCACCTGCTGCAGCCGCAGGAAAGCCTGACGGAACTCGCCGAGATTGCTGCCGTCGCCGACGAAGCCGACCGGCGTCAGCGGAATGTGGTCGATGCCGATCCCCTGGTCGGTGAGTTCCAGCGGCGTCGTCAGATCGTCGATCATGCGCGAGCTCGACATCGAATAGGAATGCGGCACCGCCTCGAAAGTCATCGAGCGCCTGTTCACCCAGATGCCGAAGACGCGCTCCTTCTTGCGCACCGTCGCATCCTCGCGCGGGCCTTCCAGCACTACCACCACGTCATACTGGCCAATGGCGAGCAGCAGCTGGTCGGTGTTCGAGAGCGCCCCGAAGATCGTCAGATCGGCACCGTGGAAATCCGAAGTGATGGCAATTTCGCTGGTCGATGTGCCGATCTCCAGCCCCTCCCGCACCGCTTCCGTTGCCTGTCCCGGCAGCCACTGCGCCCCGGCAACCGCCGGCAGCAGACACAGGAGCAGGAGGATCGAGGCAAGCAGGCGCATCAGTTCCCGGTCCCCATCACCACCGAATAGACGTCGGCAGGGGTCACGACCAGCGCGATCGCCAGACGCAGGCCGACGGCCAGAACCAGCAGGCCAAGCAGGGCGCGCAGCTGCTCGCCGCGAAGCTTCTGGCCGACGCGCACGCCATATTGCGCCCCGATGACACCCGCCACCATCAGGATGAAGGCAAGCACGATGTCGACAGAGAAGTTCGTCGCCGCCTGCACGATCGTCGTATAGGCGGTCACGAAAATGATCTGATAAAGCGAGGTGCCGACCACGACATTGGTCGGGATACGCAGCAGGTAGATCATTGCCGGCACCATGATGAAGCCGCCGCCGACACCCATGATCGAGGTCAGGATGCCGATCGCAAAGCCGAGCGCAATGATCGGAATGACGCTGAGGAAAATCTTCGATTTCTTGAAGCGCACCTTGAGCGGCAGCTTGTGCACCCAATGCTGGTGGCCCGGCTTGCGCGGCGCGGGCGGCTCGTTGCGTGCGGCGCGGCGCATGGCATTGATGCTTTCGAGCAGCATCAGCCCGCCGACCGCTCCGAGGAAGATGACATACATCAGCGAGATGATCAGGTCGAGCTGGCCGATGGCGCGCAGCAGCGAGAAGATCCAGATGCCGACGGTCGCCCCTGTAAGACCGCCGACCAGGAGCACTGTGCCGAGCTTGACGTCGAGCGTGCCGCGCCGGAAATGGGTGATCGCACCCGAAATCGACGACGCCACGACCTGGTTGGCGCCGGTGGCGACGGCGACGACGGGCGGGATATTGTAGAAGATCAATAGCGGGGTGATGAGAAAACCGCCGCCGACGCCGAACATTCCGGACAGGAATCCGACGGCCGCCCCCATGCCGAGAATGATGAAGATGTTCACCGACAATTCTGCGATGGGCAGATAAATTGTCACAACCGACCCCGAATGATGACCGCCCCTGCCGGGCGGTTCCTGTCACGTCCCCGTTCGAATGCGCACCATACTGTGAAATCGTTGCCAGAGGCTTTCGATCGGCCCCGATTGATAGAGATCGATGGCGGGAGATTCGGCGATGCGCGGATCGATATGTCCGGCATAATCGGGCTTTTTTCAGGTTTTGTGACGAGGGTGGGAAAATTTCGGAAAAGCTTGCGGCTTAGTGCCGCAAGGCCTGCGAAGACCCCTCCCCAAGGGGGATGCGCGGCATCACCCCATAGCAACATCAACGTTTCCGCGGGTGAATCCGTGAAAGAGATAACGTCGGCGCGGCATGCAAGCCCCTCCCCTTGCGGGGAGGGGTCTTCACCGGCGGCTCGACCTCCGTCGACGCACCTTAGATCGCCTTGGCGACCTGCTTGTTGCGTTCGAGCAGCGCCTTCACGGTCGCGTCGCTCACCTTGCCGTCCGGCTCCTGGCCGATCGACTTCTGGAAGCTCTTGATCGCGGCGACGGTTTTCGCCCCCATTTCGCCGTCGGGCACGCCGGCGTCGAAACCGTTATTGTTGAGGATCGCCTGGATGTTGCGGATCGCCTTCTTCATGTCGACGGTTGCCGTCTTCATCCCTGTGCCCGCCCATTCGTCGGGGATGTCGATGCCGTTGGCGCGGTGGTCGAGCGGTTCTGGCTTCCAGAGGTCGGCCTTGGCACGCGCCCGTTCGAGCTGGTCAGGCTTCATGGCGTTGGCCACTTCATCGCGCTTCTGTGCTGCATCCTTGTCGCCGGCCTTGGCGGCGATCGCGAACCACTTATAGGATTCTTCGAGATCCGCCGGAACGCCGTTGCCCCTGGCGCAGAGGATCGCCAGGTTGAACTGGCTGTCGGTGATGCCGAGATTGGCGGCCTTGGTGAACCACGAGGCCGCCGTCGCATAATCCTGCTGGCCGAGCGCGCCGGAGGCGTAGAGAACGGCTAGATTGTGCATGGCGCTGGCATTGCCCCGGTTCGCCGCCTGCTCGTAGAAGCCCTTCGCCTTGGAGATGTCGCGTTCGACGCCGTTGCCCTTCTCATACATGCTGCCGAGCCGGTATTGTGCCGGCGCAAAACCCTTGTCGGCCGAAAGCTGGTACCAGCCTGCGGCCTGTTTCTGATCGACGGTCATGCCGTTGCGGCCGTCCGAATAGCGTGCGCCGATCTCGAACAGCGCCAGGGAGTCGCCGCCCTGTGCCGCATCGGCAAGTGATTTCGGCTGCACGGTGTCGGGGATGGTGATCGCTGCCTGCGGCGCGACCGCCGCTGCGGTCGGGCTGTTCGGAGTGAAGCTCGATGTTTCCTGCATTGTCGCGGACGAACCGGCGGGGGCCAAAGTTGCGGCCCCTTCGCCATCGAGCGGCGTTGCATCGGTCAGATGATCGCCTGCGGCCGGCGAGGCTGTTTCCGGTTGCGCCTGATCGGCGGCCGGTGCGCTCGCCGCTGCAGGGACGTTCAGATCGGCAGCGCCGGTGTCCGGCTGGGCGGGTGTCGCCTCAGGCGGAACCGGCTGCGGGTTTTCCGTCGCCCCCGTCAGCGCAGAGACCTCCGCCGGCGGCTGCGGTGCGGGTTCGCCGCTCGTCAACGTCCGCGCCAGCGGAAAGGCCATGATGGCGAGCAAGACGGCGCCGACGGCGAGAAGGATCGGTCGGCGGTAGCGCGAAAAGGCGCTGGGCTTGCCCGCCTTGTCGGTCTTGCTCGTCTTGTCGGCATTTGCGGCCTTCTTGTCGGCCTTGGTTGCCGCCTGCTTTGGATTGGCGTCCACTTCCATTGCGGCAGCCTGCGCCGCCCGGCGCGCAGCCGCGATGTAGTCGGCCCGATCCGTCTCGATGGCAGGCTTGCCGCGTTGGGCACTCTGGCTGGCGCGCACCCGTTCAAGAATCTTCTTGACGTCGGGCGCGCCCGAACCCGGCTCGAGCAGTTCGTTCGCCGCATCCGTCGGGACCACGTCGGCGGGATCGATCGACGGCGCAGGGTCGATCACCGGTCGTTCCTTCGCCTGCGCCTCGGCTTTTTTGCCGGGCCGCAGCCGCTTGCCAAGGCTGGCGAACAGGCTGGTTTTTGCCGGCGCCGGTGTCGGGGTCTCCGGCGGCCGCGTCGCGGCTTCGATGGCGATTGCGCTTGTTGCGCTCATGCTCGCGGCCTGGGCGGGGGCGGCAGGTTCCGCCGCGACCTCAGCCGTGCGGATGACCGGAGAGGCTTTCGCTGCCGGGGGCACGTCCGCCGTCTGGGCGGCTTCAGCCACCATCAGCGCATAGGGGTCGACATCGAAATCGACGTCGGCCATCGGCATCTGAGCGATCGGCCGTCCGCGCTCTTCCATGCCGTCGAGCCGGTCGGCGATGTGGACCAGCGTCTCGTGCAGCGCCTTGAAGGTCTTGTGCGTGCGCTCCTCGCTGTCGCGGCTGATATCCTCGAGATGGCGCAGATCCTCGGCCAGCGCCGTCAGCGCCGACATGTCGGCGGCGGGCACGCCGCCCTGCAGGCCGCCATTGCGCGAATAGGCCTCGACGACGGCCTCCGCCGCTTGGCGCGCCGCCTCGATGATATATTCGTCGCTTGTCGCCATATAATCTTCGATCGCGCCCATGCGCCGGTCGAGGTCGGCCGGGATCGCGGCACTTTCGCGCGGCTCGCTCATCAGCGCCGAAAGGTTGGCAATCTGGTCTTCGAGGTTCTTCAGCGCTTGCGGATCGGTCGGCGGCGCCGCCGTTGTTTCTTCCAGCCGGGCGGCGATGTCGCTCAGCCGGCCTTCGAGACGCTGGAAAGCTCTGTCATCGATCGCCGCGGCAGGCGCGGGCTGCTGAAAGGCCATCTCGTCGATCCGCCGGGCGAGATAATCGAGCCGCTGCGCCAGCACGTCATTGACCGCTCCATTCTCGAGCGCATCGATCTTGCGGGAGATGTCGGAAAGCGGGCCGGTGAGGTCGGGTTGCGCGGCCGCCTTCTGCGTGCGCTCCAGCAGGTAGGATAGATGTTCCAGCCGCTCGTCGAGCCGGGACGTCGCTTCCGCCTTGGCCAGCTCCTCGACGCGCTCCGTCAGCGCTTCCAGCCGCATCGCCAGCTCGTCGGCTGGGGTTGCCCGGCTGGCCGCGTCGTGGCTCATCAGGTCGATCTGGTCGGCGAGCGACGACAGGCGGCTTTCCAGCCGCTGCATCAGCGTCGGATCGTTGGCGGCAGCTGCGCGGCCGCTTGCCGCAATCGCCCGGCTGATCTCGTCGAGGCGCATATCCATGGCGGCAAACTGCTCGGACATGACCCGGTCATGAGGCTGGATCATGTTGCCGAACTGCTCCATCGCCGTGGCGATGGCGATGAGCTTGTCTTCCAGCGCCCGGACCGCGGGGCTTTCGCCCATGCCGCCGATATGGCGCTTGATATCGTCGAGCCGGTAGGCCAGCGAAACGAGCTCTTCCTGCAGCCCCTCGGTATCGAGTGCGGCAAGTCGGCTCTCGACGCCGTCCCAGCGGTTTTCCATATGGCGCAGCGATTCCTCGCGCGCCAGCCCGTCCATCAGCGATCGCAGCTCCTCGAAATCCTCGCGCAGGCCGACGGCCTCCGGGCCGCTCGAGCGGCCGGTCAACTGGCTGATGCTCTGGGCCAGGCGGTTCATGTCGGCGCGAATGTCGTCGGCGAAGCGGCTGTCTCCGGCGGTCGCCTTGATCTCGCGCAGTTCGGCGCGCAGTGCGCTCATCTCGCGGGTCACGCCCTCGGAAATATCGCGCTTCAAGTCCTGCCTGAGGTTGACGAGCGCCTGGGCGATCTCGGTCATCGTGTCGTCGCCGGCGCGTAAGGCAGGGGCGGCCAGTGGCGCGGCGGCGCGCGGTGCGGGGTCGCGCAGCTGGGTGGCCTGCTCGCGCCCATAGGAGCGTTCGCGGCCCGCTTCCAATGCGCGCTGGCGCTGGCGAATTTCCGCCAGCGGATCCGGCCGCGGCTCGACCGGCGCTCGTGTGGGGCGCGGCGCATTGGAGGCCGCATAAGGATCGCGCTCGGCCGTTGGCGTGCGCGTCCGCTGATCGCGTCCGCTGCCCATCAGCCCTTCGATGCGCGCCTCCAGCCCTTCGATCGTGCGGTTCAGCGCATCGAGCGAGGTCCTGTCGGACTGTCGGGAAGGATTTGATCGCGATCCGTTCATCTTCTTGCTCGCTTCGACTGCTCGACCTCTCGTCAGAGCTCGATCCGTGGCTTCTTCGTCTGCTGCCCACGTCTTCACGCGGACCGGAGCGCATCATCCATAAGAAGATAGTCAATTAGACTTTCCTCAGGCTGAACGATGTAGCGGCATTCTTTAGGAACGCGGGACTGGGAAAAGGAATGCGGATCACTACGGCTCAATCCGCACCTTTCACGAAACGTGGTAAACAAGCCGTTAAGATAGATGAGAATTTTTTAACGTTTGCAGCCGAAAGGCTTCTTTAGGCGGCAATTGCCGTGAAATTCGCCGGATCGGATAGACATCGCCAGGCCGGAATTTCAGTGCGCGGCATCGATCGAATAGGCGCTGATGCGCGAGAGGTGGATGAAGGAAAGGCCGGTCTCGGCGGCCCAGTCGTTGAAGGCCTGCTGGATCAGCTGCTGGTCCTTCTTCGTCGTGCCGGAGGAGGAGAGCGGCACGCCGGCCGATCTCAGGCAGGCGAGCACGTCGAGCGTGGCGACGAAGCTGTCGCGGCCGATGCCGCGCAGGAAATACTGGGCGGTCATGCCGCCGAGCCGGCTGCCGCGTTTGCTTATCAGATCGAGGAGGCCGATCTGGTCCTCCCGCGGCCAGTCGGCGAAGAAGGCGCCGACGCTGCCATGTTCGCTCGCCAGCTCTCTGACGAAGGCGGCATTGGCGCGAACCGACATGATCTTCGCGCCGTTGCGGATGATCCGCTCGTCCGATGTCAGCTCATGCCAGTAATCGTCGGGCGCGATATTCAGCGCCGCCGGATCGAAGCCGGAAAACGCCGCCTCGAAGCCCGGCCATTTCGCATCGATCACCTTCTGCACGAAGCCGCTGTAGAAGATGCGGCGGGTCATGTCGGCCAGAATGCGGTCGTCCGGCATGGCGCGCAGCCGGTCGTGATCCGGCTGGTGCTTCTCGAGCATTGCCTGCAGCGCGGCCGCACCGCCTTTTCGCTCTTCCGCACGCTGCCTAATCGCCTCGAAACTGATCATGCCGGCCCACCTGATGCATAGTGAAAGACGCTTGCGCTTATACGCCATTCCCGAATGGACAAGGAAGATGAGATGGCGTCTCCTGCCTCCGCATCGACGGCTTGCGGATTCGCCCTCTCGAATTTTTTCATGAAAAGGCGATGGAGAGGAAGAGTTTGACGTTTACGCAAACGTCAATATTTTGTAAGACGATGACCAAGGCCGGCGCGATCCGGTTATCCGAATGGGAGGAAATTGAGAGATGCCAGTCTACAAGGCCCCGGTGAACGATACGCTTTTCGTTTTGAACGACGTGCTGGGCCTCGAACGCTACAACAATCTTCCCGGGTTTGCCGATGCGACGCCCGATATGATCGAGGCGATCCTCGGCGAGGCAGCCAAGGTGGCCGAACAAGTTCTTTTTCCGGTCAATTATTCCGGCGACCAGGAAGGCTGCAGACGTCAGGACGACGCCAGTGTCTCGACGCCGAAGGGCTTCAAGGAAGCCTATAATGCCTATCGCGAAGGCGGCTGGATCGGCCTTGCCGTGCCGGAAGAATTCGGCGGCCAGGGGCTTCCCTATACGCTGCATGCCGCCGTCGGCGAATATACCTCCGCCGCCAACATGTCGCTGATGATGTATCCGGGCCTGACGCAGGGTGCGATCGCCGCGATCCTCGTCCATGGCACGCAGGAGCAGAAGGAAACCTATCTGCCGAACATGGTCGACGGTTCCTGGTCGGGGACGATGAACCTGACCGAGCCGCATTGCGGCACCGATCTCGGCATGCTGCGCACCCGGGCGGTGCCGCAGGCCGACGGCAGCTATAAAATATCCGGCCAGAAGATCTTCATCTCTGCCGGCGAGCACGATCTGACCGACAACATCGTCCATCTGGTTCTGGCTCGCATCGAGGGGGCCCCCGAGGGCACCAAGGGCATCTCGCTCTTCATCGTCCCGAAATACCTGGTCGGCAAGGACGGCGCTCTTGGCGACCGCAATGCCGTGTCCTGCGGTGCGATCGAGCACAAGATGGGCATCCACGGCAACGCCACCTGCGTCATGAATTACGACGAGGCGACCGGCTTCCTGATTGGCGCCGAAAACCGCGGCCTCAATGCCATGTTCGTGATGATGAACGAGGCGCGCCTGATGGTCGGCCTGCAGGGCATCGCCATTTCCGAAATCGCCTATCAGAATGCCGCGAATTATGCCCGCGACCGCATCCAGGGCCGCTCGCTCTCCGGCGTCAAGGCGCCGGATAAGAAGGCCGATCCGATCATCGTCCATCCCGATATCCGCCGGACTCTGATGACCATTCGCGCCTTCAACGAGGCCGGCCGCGCCTTTTTGCTCTGGACCGCGCTGAAGTCCGATATCGCCCACCGCGCCACCGACGAGAAGGAGCGCCAGACCGCTGACGACATTCTCGGCCTCGTCACCCCGATCCTCAAGGGTGTGATGACCGACAGGGGCTTCGACCACGCCGTCATGGCCCAGCAGGTCTTCGGCGGCCACGGCTATATCGAAGAGCACGGCATGAGCCAGTATGTGCGCGATGCCCGCATCGCCATGATCTACGAAGGCGCCAACGGCATTCAGGCGCTCGATCTCGTCGGGCGCAAGCTCGCGCTCAACGGCGGCCGCGCCGTCATGGCGCTGTTCAAGGAAATCGGCGATTTCTGCGAGGAGAACCGCAGCGACGAAAAGCTCTCCTTCTTCACCAAGCATCTGAAGAAGGGCTTGAACGACGTCCAGGCCGCGACCATGTGGTTCATGCAGAACGCCATGGCCAAGCCCGACAATGCCGGCGCCGGTTCGACCGATTACATGCATCTCTTCGGTCTCGTCGTTCTCGGCTATATGTGGGCGAAGATGGCGAAGGCCGCCGAGTACGGCCTTGCCTCGGGCGATGCCGCCCGCGAGGATTACCTGAAGAACAAGTTGACCACGGCGAAATTCTTCATGGAGCGGATCATGCCGGAAACCGCCCTTCGCAAGACCCGCATCGAAGCCGGCGCCGACACGATGATGGCGCTGGCCGCTGAAGCGTTTTGAGCCGGTTCTCCCTCCCCTTGTGGGGAGGGTTGGGGGTGAGAAAGCGGTCGGCGCAGCCGACGAAACGATCCGGTGAATCGTTTCGAGCGCCGAACGCCCTGAGCTTAAAACGAAGGGCTATTTGGTCTTCGCAGAATTCAAAGGCGCGTCTGCGCCATCAGGGAGACGAGACAATGACCGAGGTTTTCATTTACGATCACGTCCGCACGCCGCGCGGCCGCGGCAAGAAGGACGGCGCCCTGCATGAGGTGCCTTCCGTCCGCCTCGCCGCCAAGACGCTGGAAGCGATCCGCGACCGCAACGGGCTCGACACGACAACCGTCGACGACATCATCATGGGCTGCGTCGACCCGGTCATGGATGCCGGCGCCGTCATCCCCAAGGCTGCCGCCTTCGAAGCCGGTTATTCCACCCGTGCGCCCGGCATGCAGATCTCTCGCTTCTGCGCCTCCGGCCTCGATGCCGTCAATTTCGCCGCCGGCAAGATCGCCCAGGGCGCCGACGACATCGTCATCGCAGGCGGTGTGGAAAGCATGTCGCGCGTCGGCCTGGGCATGTCGGGCGGCGCCTGGTTCATGGATCCGTCGGTGAATTTCCCGGCCTATTTTATGCCGCAGGGCGTCTCGGCCGATCTCATCGCCACCAAATACGGCTTCAGCAGAACCGATGTCGATGCCTACGCCGTCGAGAGCCAGAAGCGCGCCGCCCATGCCTGGCAGCAGGGCTGGTTCGACAAGTCGGTGATCCCGGTCAAGGACCAGAACGGCCTGACGATCCTGGATAAGGACGAGCACATGCGCCCCGGCACCGATATGCAGGCGCTTGCCTCTCTCAACCCCTCCTTCCAGATGCCCGGCGAGATGGGTGGCTTCGAAGCCGTCGGCATCCAGGCCCATCCCGAGATCGAGCGGATCAACTACGTCCACCATGCCGGCAATTCCTCCGGCATCGTCGATGGCGCCGCTGCGGTGCTCCTGGGATCGAAGGCTGGCGGTGAGAGCATGGGGCTGAAGCCGCGTGGCCGCATCAAGGCTTTCGCCAATATCGGCTCCGATCCGGCGCTGATGTTGACCGGCCCCGTCGACGTGACCGAAAAGCTGCTGAAGCGGACCGGCATGAGCCTGTCGGACATCGACCTCTTTGAGTTGAACGAGGCCTTCGCCGCCGTGGTGCTGCGCTACATGCAGGCCTTCGACATCGATCACGACAGCATCAACGTCAATGGCGGTGCCATCGCCATGGGCCATCCGCTCGGCGCCACCGGCGCGATGATCCTCGGAACCGTGCTCGACGAGCTGGAGCGCCGCGACCTCAACACCGCGCTGGTGACGCTCTGCATCGGCGCCGGCATGGGCACGGCAACGGTTATCGAACGCGTCTGATGGGATCGCGACCCTCTCCACAAGGGGAGGGCTTCACCGCAAGAGAATTCAGGGAGAGGAATTCCCAATGAGCAGCTACACCAATTTCACGCTCGAAACCGACGCCGACGGCATCGCTCTCGTCAAATGGGACATGCCCGGGAAATCGATGAATGTCTTCACCGCCGAGGTGATGGAGGAGCTCAACGCCATCATCGACGCGACGACCGCTGACGTCGCCGTCAAGGGCGTCGTATTCACCTCAGGCAAATCCTCCTTCTCCGGCGGCGCTGATCTTTCGATGATCAAGTCGATGTTCAGCTCCTACCAGGAGGAGAAAGCCAAGAGCCCGGAGACGGCGGTGCAGACGCTCTTTGGTCTGGTCGGCCGGATGAGCGGCCTGTTCCGCAAGCTCGAAACCTCCGGCAAGCCCTGGGTGTCGGCGATCAACGGCACCTGCATGGGCGGCGCCTTCGAACTGTCGCTTGCCTGCCACGGCCGCGTCGCTTCCAATGCCAAGAGCGTCAAGATCGCGCTGCCCGAGGTCAAGGTCGGGATCTTCCCCGGCGCCGGCGGCACCCAACGCGTGCCGCGCCTCGCCAATGCCCAGGACGCGCTGCAGATGATGACGACAGGCCAGTCGTTGAGCGGCTCGCGCGCCAAGGCGATGAACCTCGTGCACCAGGTGGTCGAGCCGGATCAGCTGATCCCCGCCGCCAAGCAAATGATCAGGGATGGCCTGAAGCCGGTCGCGCCGTGGGACGAGAAAGGCTTCAAGCTGCCGGGCGGCGGCATCTGGACGCCGGCTTCCGCCCAGCTCTGGCCGGCCGCGCCGGCGATCCTGCGCCGCGAGACGTCGGGCAATTATCCGGCAGCGCTCGCCATCCTGAAATGCGTCTATGAAGGCCTGCAGGTGCCGTTCGACACCGGTCTGAAGATTGAGCAGCGTTATTTCACGGAGGTGCTGCAGACCCGGGAAGCTTTCTCGATGATCCGCTCTTTGTTCATCTCCATGCAAGAGCTCGGCAAGGGCGCACGCCGCCCGGCCGGTATCCCGAAGACGGAGCTGAAACATGTCGGCGTCGTCGGCGCCGGCTTCATGGGCGCCTCGATCGCCTATGTCACCGCCGCCGCCGGCATTCCGGTGACTCTGATCGACCGCGATATGGAAGCGGCCGCCAAGGGCAAGGCCGTCTCCGAAGGGCTCGTTAAGGATTCGATCGGTAAGGGAAGGCTGACGCAGGACGAAGCGGCAGCCCTTCTTTCCCGCATCTCGCCGTCGGCCGATTATGCCGATCTCGCCAATGCCGACCTCGTCATCGAGGCCGTGTTCGAGGATCGCGAAGTCAAGAAGGCTGTTATCGAGGCGGTCGAAGCAGTGCTGCCCGAGGGCGCGATCTTCGCCTCCAATACCTCGACGCTGCCGATCACGGGCCTTGCGAAGAATTCGAAACGCCCCGCCGACTTCATCGGCATTCACTTCTTCTCGCCGGTCGAAAAGATGATGCTGACCGAGGTGATCCTCGGAGGCGAAACCGGCGACAAGGCGCTCGCCGTCGCACTCGATTATGTCGCGGCGATCAAGAAGACGCCGATCGTCGTCAACGACACCCGCGGCTTCTTCGTCAATCGCTGCGTGCTGCGCTACATGTCGGAAAGCTACGACATGCTGATCGAGGGCGTGCCGCCCGCCATGATCGAGAATGCCGCCAAGATGGCCGGCATGCCTGTGGGGCCGCTGGCTTTGAACGACGAGGTGGCGATCGACCTTTCGCTGAAGATCCTCAAGGCGACGGTCGCCGATCTCGGCGAAAGGGCTGTCGATCCCAGGCACATGGAGCTGATCTCCCGCATCGTCGAAAAGGAAGGACGCTTCGGCCGCAAGAATTCCAAGGGCTTCTATGACTATCCGCCGAAACCGGCGAAGAAGTCGCTCTGGCCGGAGCTGAAGAGCTTCTATCCGCAGAAAAGCCCGGACGAGGTCGACGTCGCCATCCTCAAGCAACGTTTCCTCGTCACCATCGCGCTCGAAGCCGCCCGGACGGTCGAGGAAGGCATCGTCACAGATCCGCGCGAAGCTGATGTCGGCTCGATCCTCGGCTTTGGCTTCGCGCCCTACACCGGCGGGGCGCTGAGCTATATCGATGGGATGGGCGTAAAGGCATTCGTGGAACTGGCAGAAAAGTTAGCGTCAGCTTACGGAGAGCATTTCAAGCCGACGCCGCTATTGAAGGATATGGCCGCCAAGGGTGAGACATTTTATGGCCGGTTCGATCCCTATGCAGGAGCGAAGGCGGCGGCGTAATCTGTTTTTGCTATCGTTTCCGCCAAACGTAGCCACCCTCTGCCGGGCAGGCAGAGGGATGCCAGGTCACGGCGCAAAAGAATCCCGCGCTTTCTCCAGTTCGCCGAATTCCACTTTTCCTTGCCGACGCCTTGCCGCGGACACAATTTCCGATTACACCCGTGCACATCGATCTTGCTAGATGAACTTTGAAACGGCGCTTGCGTCGTTCCTGGCGACCTTCCTCCAAAATCGGTTTTCATCGCCGTTCGGTATTTCCGGGCTGCAATCTTCTATGAGCGATTCGAAAGGATATCGTCATGAACACAGGTACCGTAAAGTGGTTCAACGCAACCAAGGGCTTCGGCTTCATTCAGCCGGACGACGGCGCTGCCGACGTTTTCGTCCACATCTCGGCCGTTGAACGCGCCGGCATGCGTGACCTCAAGGATGGCCAGAAGCTGTCCTACGATCTCGTCCGCGACAACAAATCCGGCAAGATGTCGGCAGACCGCCTCCAGGCGGCCTGAGCCTCCGGGGCTTGAATATCATCTCCGGATCGTGACCACGGATGTACTGGCACGGTTCGTCGAGATGGCAGGGAAGGTCGGGTTAGCCCGGCCTTTTTTCGTTTTCAGTCCACGGCGGGCGCATCACCGCGGGGCGAATTGCTCAACCGCCGGACGCCTCGTCCACCTCCATCGCCTCCATTGCCCGCGCCATGACAGCCCGCGCCACATCGAGCTCGGCTGAGGTAAACGCGGCGCCGAGCTTGTTTGCCCATCCTGCCTGCGCCACCTCGATCGCCCCGAGCCGTGCCGCCCCGTCCGCCGTCAGTCGCACCAGCTTGGCGCGCTGATGCTGCGGGTTGTCGGCATAGGCGATCAGCCCTTCGCTCTCCAGCACGTCGGCCAGCCGCTGAACGCCCTGACGAGCGAGGCCGAGCGCGCGGGCGATCTGCGCCACCGACAGGTCGCCGCGCCTTGCCGCGGCGAGCACCTGCCAGCGCGCACTGGTCTGTCCTGCAGGCTTCGCCAACCGGTCGCCGGCCGCCGTCAGGTGAGCGGCCAGACGCAGGACCGTGATCGCGAAAGCGGAAAAGGCATCCCCTTCCACCGTTCGCTTCGGCCGATTCTGTTTGACAACATGTTGTCTATTCTGTATCTCATTCATAATGACAACACATTGTCATATTGACATGCTGAAAGCAACGCCGATGGGGAGATCGCCATGAAGAAGACTTACAAGGGAAGCTGCCATTGTGGCAAAGTGCACTACGAGGTGGATATCGACCTCGAAGCCGGCACCGGCCGCTGCAATTGCTCGATCTGTGCCAAGCGGCGCTATTGGGGCGCCAACGTCAAGCCCGAGGATTTCCGGCTGATGTCCGACCCGGCGGAGACATCCGATTACCAGTTCAACACGATGAGCGGCCATCACCGCTTCTGCCGCACCTGCGGGGTGCCGGCCTATGGCGACGGTTATGTCGAGGCGATCGGCGGCGCCTATGTCTCGATCAACATCGCCTGCCTGGATAATATTAGGCCGGAGGAACTGGCGGGGCTGCCGGTTCGTTACGCCGATGGCAGGCACGATGCCTGGTGGAACGAGCCCGCAGTGACGAGTTATCTCTGAAGTAATTCCGGTAGAACGCAGCGATCTTGTGTCCGAAATTGCCGAGAGTGAAATGCATCATTGTCGGATTGTTCTCCTGCCGCTCGTCCTCTGTCCATAGCGGAAAAGGAGAACGGCCGTGAAAGACGAAGCAATTGTTAGGCACAAGGAAGAGGCGGTCATCGCCATGCTGATGATGCGGGCCAAGGCGCTGGGGGAAAAGAACGCCGAGGAGGCGCTTTCCTACGAGGCCGAAGATTCCGTGGAATTTTCCCTGGCGCCGCCGCTGGTCATCAACGGCAAGGACAAGGCAGGCCTGCAGGCCTGGTTCGACACCTGGGAAGGCCCGATTGGCGGCGAGGTGCGCGATGCCAAACTGACGGTCGGCGAGGGTGTCGCTTTCTGGAGTGGCCTCACGCGGATGACCGGGACGAAGACCGATGGCACCGAAGTCGATCTCTGGTTCCGTCAGACCCTCGGCCTCGTCAAGCAGGATGGCCGCTGGCTGGTCGCCCACCAGCACGCCTCGGTGCCTTTCGCCATGGATGGCAGCGGCCGGGCACTGCTGGATCTCCAGCCGTGAACACTCCCTCCGGAATTAGGCCGCATTCTCCGCAGTCTTTCCTCGGCCGGCGCGAAGGGCCACGATGCCGACGCCCAGCAACAGCAGGATCGCCGTCGCATAAATGTCCGTCGTCACTTGATAGCCGGCGGATTTCGCCAGGAAGCCTGCCAGTATCGCTGGCAGGCTGAAGGCGAGGTAGCTCTGCACGTAGAAGGCCGACAGCAGTCCGGCCCGCTCGTCCGCTTTGGCGAGCGGCATGATGGTGCCGAGCGAGCCCAGGAAATTGGTGCCGAAACCGGCGCCGGTAAGAATAGTGCCGATCAACAGCAGCGGCACATTGGCGAGATGCACGCCGGCGACGACCGTCAGGATGCCGAGCGTCCTTGCCGATACGCCGAAGCCGAGATTGGCCGTGGCCGTCCTGCCGCGCCTGAGATAGACGGTGATCGCGCCGCTCGCCGTCAAAGCGGCGACGACTGCTCCGCCCGTCAGCGGTGCGGCGCTGCCGGTCGTGGTAGCGACTAGGGAGGGGACCAGCGAAAGGTAGAAACCGCCGACCGTCCAATTGGCGATATTGATCGGCGTCACCAGCGAGAGCGGCCGCCTCGCCTGCGGCGGAATGGAAACGCGCGGGACCAGCGAGCCGAAAACGCCGGGGCGCGTGCCGCCGCTCTCGGGGATCAGCCAGATGGCGGCCGCCTGCAACGCGAAGGCGACGAGCAGCAGCGCATAGACGAGATGCATCGGGAAGGGGCCGTACTGAATCAGGGCGCTGGTGCCGACCGCACCCAGCGCCATGCCGGAAAGCGGCGCGATCGAATTGACGATCTGTCCCTTCGCCCGGTCGACATCGACAAGGGCTGCTCCGAGCGAGGCGCCGGCGATGCCGGTGGCAATGCCCTGGACGATCCGCGCCGCGATCAGCCAGCCGGGGCCGCTGGCGACGACGAATAGGATCATGGCGACGATTTCGAGCAGCAGGGCGGAAAAGATTACCGGCCTGCGGCCGAGATGATCTGAGATCGAGCCGGCTGTCAGCAGCGCCGCCAAGAGCGCGAAGGCATAGACGGCGAAAATAACGGTGATCAGCACCGGCGAGATCGCGAAATTCTCCTGATAGATCCGGTAGAGTGGCGTCGGCACCGAGGAGGCGCCGAAGAAGGTGGCGAGCGTCAGCGCATGGAAACCGATCGAGGGGCGCGGCGCATTCTCTGTGGATTTGGCTGCGGCGAACATATATAAACCCCTTAAAGCTAACCTGTTGCGTTAGCTCGATGTAGGGTGGATGCGCCGCAAAGGCAAATTATTTGCGTTTATGCTCCTGTCAAAGATTTTGAACCATCGATGTCAGGATGAAGGTCGGGTTGCAGGCATGGCAGTGAAAGAGAATCTCCGTCCGGGCGGCAGAAGCGCCCGGGTCCAGGCGTCGGTGCACAAGGCGGCACGCGATCTGTTGGCCGAGATGAACCGCGCCGAGGTGACGATCCCGCTGATCGCCGCCAGGGCAGGCGTGACGCCGTCGACCATCTATCGCCGCTGGGGCGACCTGCAGGAGCTTCTCGCTGATGTCGCCGTCGAGCGGCTGCGGCCCGATATGCAGCCGGTCGACGCCGGCAGCGGCACGGCCGATCTTCAGGCCTGGGCCGAGCAATATGCCGATGAAATGTCCTCCGGGCCGGGCCGCGAGATGATCCGCGACGTGTTGGCGGCGCAGGCCGGCGCCAACGCCAGCAAATGCTGCGAATATACGCGACAGCAGATCGTCGTCATCGCCGACAGGGCAAAGGCGCGGGGCGAAACCTTCCCGGACGTCGATCTTGTGATGGATCAGGTTGTGGCGCCGATCATGTACCGCATCCTGTTTGGCGAGGTGCCGGATACTGCGCGTGTGCGCGATCTCGTCTCTCGCGTCATCAGCCCGGCCGGCTGAGCTTGCCGGCTATTCCGCAGCCGCGCGTTTGAGGCCGGATATCTGGGTGATATAGGCGCGCAGCGCCGCCGGCCGTACCGGTTTGTGCTGAACGGCGATCTCGTGCCGCTCCGCCTCGCTGCGCACTTCAGGCGTGCGGTCGGCAGTAACAAGCAAGGCGGGGATGTCGATGCCGAACTGTCGGCGCAGATGCAGTATTGCGGCAAGGCCGGTGCCGTCGTCGAGATGATAATCGGCGATGGCAAGATCCGGCGGCCCGTCCCGGCCGTCCATGGCGATCACGTCGGCAAGGCAATCAAGCGCCGTCACCTCGCAACCCCAGCCGCTGAGCAGCAGCCGCATGCCTTCGAGGATATTCGGCTCGTTGTCGATGCAGAGGATTTTCAGTCCCTTGAGCGGCTGCCCCGGGCGGTCGGCGAGGGTGACGGCTACCGCAGCCTCGGCCGGGCGTGAGACGTCGAGCGGCATGGAGATGCGAAATTCAGTGCCCCTGCCATGCGTCGAGAGCAGCTCGACCGGATGGTTGAGCACGCGGGAGATGCGGTCGACGATCGAAAGGCCGAGCCCGAGGCCGGAGGCAGTCTTGGCGCCTTCATCCAGCCGCGCGAATTCCTTGAACACGGTGCGAAATTTCGATGGCGGAATACCGATGCCGGAATCGATCACCTGAATGATCACCTGGTTCCCGCGCCGCCGCGCCCCGACCAGCACCTTGCCGGTGATCGTGTATTTTATGGCGTTGGAAACGAGGTTCTGCACCAGGCGGCGCAGGAGGTTCGGGTCTGAGCGGACCCTGAGCGATGTCGGCATGACCACCAGCTTCAGCTGTTTCTCACGGGCGATCGGCGCAAAATCGGTCTCGATTCGCTCCAGGAGGTCGGAAAGCGCGACCGAAGCGAGCCGCGGCCGCATGGCGCCGGTATCGAGCCTGGAGATGTCGAGCACCGCGCCTAGGATGGTTTCGACCGATTCCAGTGCCGAATCGATATTGCGCACGATCGGGCTGTTGTCGGATTGCGCCATGCGCTCGACCAGCGCCGAGGAATAGAGCCGGGCGGCGTTGAGCGGCTGCAGAATGTCGTGGCCGGCGGCGGCGAAGAAGCGGGTCTTGCCGATATTCGCCTCGTCGGCGGCCGCCCGCGCCTCGGCAAGTTCGCGGTTGACGCGGGTGAGTTCCGCCGTCCGTTCGGCGACGCGCTGCTCCAGCGTTTCATTCGCCTGCTTCAATGCCTGGTCGGCGCTGACGCGCTGGGTGATATCGGTGAAGGTGGCGACGATGCCCTTATCGGGCATGGCGTTGGAGCGCACCTCTATGATCCGCTCGCCGCCGCCGAGCACCAGCGCGAAGGGTTTGTCGAGCGTCAGGAAATGCCGCACCGTCTGGTTGAGATCGCCGGGCGCGATGTCCCCGCGCTGGCTGAGTGTGGTAACGATCTCCGACAGGGGAAAGCCGACTTGGCCGGCACTCTCGGGCAGCTCAAGCAGTTGCCGGAAGCGTCGGTTCCAGATCGTCAGCCGGTTGGAACTGTCGAAGACGGCAATGCCCTGATCCATCTGCGACAGCGCCGTCTGCAGCATGTCCTGGTTATATTGCAGCGCTTCGCTTGCCTGGTCGAGCAGCCATGCGGTGTCGGACGAGGCGTCCTCGATCTTCTGCAGAATCAGCGATAGCACCAGCCTTGCCGAGGACGAGCCGATGGCGCTGCCGAGCAACTGTTCGCTGAAATGGATCAGCGCCATATCGGCCTGCTGTTCGTCCTCCAGCTTGCGGCCGGAACTTTGCTCATAGGTCGTGAACGAGCGCTGCATGCGCTCTTCGCCGAGATAACGCGAGATCGCCGCCTTGAGATCGCCGACGCTGATGCGGGTCTTCCAGCCGCGTGTCGCAAACTGCGATCGCGAATGCCGCTTGACGAAGATGCCGGCCTGGATGCGCTCCAGCGGTCGGGCATTGCGGGTGAGCGAGCCGACGATGAAGAAGGCCGTGTTGACGAGCAGGCTCATGACGGTCGCATTGACCAGCGGGTCGGCGTCGGGCGCGGTAAACAGCGTCGCGCCCGGAAAGATGAAGCCGAGCACGGCGCTCGCCACATAGGAATAGTCGGGACCGCCGAGCGACGGCAGGAACAACAGATAGACCCAAATGGTGAAGCCGGAGGTCAGGCCGAGGATGGCGCCGCGCGCATTTGCCCGCCGCCAGATCAGCCCACCGAACAGCGCAGGCGCAATCTGCGCGATCGCCGCAAAGGACAGCAAGCCGATCGAGGCGAGCCCGGCGGTGCTGTCGGTCGAGCGGTAATAGGCATAGCCGAACAGCAGCACGGCGAAGATGGCGCTGCGGCGGATGTTGAGCAGCGTCTTGGCGAAATCGTCGCGCTGGCCGGCGCGGCCGGCAAGTTTGCGCCGAAGGAAGATCGGCATGATGATGTCGTTCGACACCATGATCGACAGCGCCACAGAATCGACGATGACCATTGCCGTTGCGGCGGAGAAGCCGCCGATGAAGGTGATGAGCGAAACCACCGGCATCTGGCCGGCAAGCGGCAGCGACAGCATGTAGAAGTCGGCATTGCCAGTGCCGCCGAAGGTCAGGAGGCCCCCGATCGCCACCGGGAGCACGAAGAGATTGATGGCGACGAGGTAGCTGGGAAACAGGAAGCCCGCGAGTTTCAGCTGCTTTGCCGTTCGGTTTTCGACGACGGTGACGTGGAATTGCCGCGGCAGCATGATGATCGCGAAGGCCGACAGCACGATCAGCGTGATCCAGCGGCTGATCGGCGTATGATAGCTAAGCGCCGACATGACTAGGTCGTTCTCGACGGTTTTGCTCCAGAGGTCCGCCGGGCCATCGAAGAGAAACCAGATGACGCAGACGCCGGCTGTCAGGAAGGCGACGAGCTTGACGACCGATTCCATCGAGACGGCGAGGATGAGGCCGTCCTGATGTTCCGTCGCATCCGTATGCCGCGTGCCGAACATGATGGCGAAGCAGGCAAGCACCAGGGTGGCTATGAGCGGCAGGTCGAGGAAATAGAGATTACCGCTGCCGATGCCGTAGTCGGACGGATTGACCATCGCGCTGACGGTGCTCGAGATCGCTTTCAGCTGCAAGGCTATATAGGGAATGGTGCCGATCAGCGAGATCAGCGCCACGATCGTCGCGACCGTCGGATTCTTGCCGTAACGCGCAGCAACGAAATCGGCGACGGAGGTGAGCTTCTCCGCCTTGGCAAGCTCGATGATGCGGCGAAGCAGCGGCATGCCGAAGGTGAAGACGAGGATGGGGCCGATATAGATACCGGCAAATTCCAGGCCGCGTTGGGCGGCAAGCCCGACACTGCCGAAATAGGTCCAGGAGGTGCAATAGATCGCAAGGCTCAGCGCATAGACGACGGGCCATCCGCCTTCGAGCGCGCCCGGACCGCGGTTCTTGCGGTCGCCGTAGCTAGCCACGGCGAAAAGCAGGAGCAGATAGCCGAAGGCAGACGCGAATATGACCCAGCCTGGAAGCATTAGTCCTCCGCCGGCGAAAAGCCGCCGGCACCTCCCGCAACGAAGTCAGCTTAAGGCATTTCAGGTGCCTTGAAAATTCCCGTCCATCTACACCTTAAGTCAAAGGCCTGGTGGCGACTTCACCAGATAATTGCGATTTGCAATTGATTAATTGCAACGAAAATGTAGCTAATCGAAACAACGGCATATCTCTGAAATGGGATCGAAGGGAGACGGATCCGATGCTCAATGAGTTCAAGGCCTTTATCGCCCGCGGCAATGTCATGGATCTTGCGGTCGGCGTCATCATCGGCGGTGCCTTCGGCGGCATCGTCAAATCGCTGGTCGACGACCTTATCATGCCGATCGTCGGCGCCATTTTCGGGGGCTTCGATTTTTCCAATTATTTCCTGCCGCTCTCGTCGGCCGTCAACGCGCCGACACTTGCCGCCGCCCGCGCCCAAGGGGCGGTCTTCGCCTATGGCAGCTTCCTCACCGTTCTCATCAACTTCCTGATCCTTGCCTGGATTATCTTCCTGATGGTCAAGGCAGTGAACTATCTGCGCCAGCAGGTCGAGCGTCAGGAAAAGCAGGAGCCGGAACAATTGCCGCCGCCGCCGGCCGACGTCCAGCTGCTGACCGAGATCCGCGATCTGCTGGCCAAACGCCCGGCCCTCTGATCGGTCTTCGGCCCGCTGTCGGGCGGGCCGCCATTCATCACGAAAATCGATATGCGATCACTTGTTATCATGGGATTTGCCGGCGCAAATCCGCTATGAAGGCGGAAACCGGAGATATGCATGTCGATTGTGAAAAGCCTCAGCCCGCGCGCCATAGCGGCGCCCGAAAGCGGGATCGTCGAAGTCGTCAATTATGCACGCGGCCGCGAAGGCCTGTTGCCGCTCTGGGTCGGTGAAGGCGATCTGCCGACCCCCGACTTCATCAGCAGGGCGGCGATGGAAGCGCTTGCATCAGGCGAGACCTTCTATACCTGGCAGCGCGGCATTCCGGAGCTTCGCCGGGCGCTGTCGGATTATTACGACAGGCATTTCGCCGTCCGTCTTCCGGCCGAGCATTTCTATGTCACCGGCTCCGGCATGCAGGCGATCCAGATCTGCGTGCAGGCGCTGACTTCGCCTGGCGACGAATTCGTTTATCTCACCCCCGCCTGGCCGAATATTGCCGCAGCCCTCGAAATAGCAGGTGCCCGCTCCGTCGGCGTCCCGCTGCAGTTCGAAGGCGGCAAATGGACGGTCGATCTCGGGCGTGTCGAAGCCGCCATCACATCCGGGACCAGAGGCATCTTCATCAACACCCCTTCCAACCCGACGGGTTGGACCGCGACGAAGAAAGATCTCGGCGATATCCTGGCGCTCGCCCGCAAGCATGATCTCTGGATCATGGCGGATGAAATCTACGCGCGCTATTACTTCGCCGGCGGCCGTGCCGCCTCGTTCCTCGACGTGATGGAGCCGGACGACAAGATCGTCTTCGTCAATTCCTTCTCGAAAAACTGGTCGATGACGGGTTGGCGCGTCGGCTGGATCGTGGCACCCCCCGAAATGGGCCAGGTGCTCGAAAATCTCATCCAGTATTCGACCTCAGGCGTGGCGCAGTTCATGCAGAAGGGCGCCGTCGCAGCCCTTGATCAAGGCGATGATTTCGTCGCCGCCAACATCGCCAAGGCGGCGCGGTCGCGCGATACCCTCTGCGATGCGCTGATTGCCACCAATCGCGTCGAGACGCTGAAGCCCGACGGCGCGATCTATGCGTTCCTGAAGATCGACGGCGTTGCCGACAGCCGCAGCGCCGCCATCGATATCGTCGACAAGACAGGCGTCGGCCTTGCTCCCGGGGCTGCCTTCGGCGCCGGCGGCGAACTCTTCCTGCGTGCCTGTTTCCTGCGCGACCCCGCCCAGGTGGCGATCGCGGCCGAGCGGCTCTGCGACTATATCGTCAAGCGCTGAGAGGGCGCGGGGCACACCGTGCGGGATGATTTCGTGCCGGAATCGGCCGATCGATAAAACTGTAGCGAAGAGCGAAATCGGCCTCTAACCACGACTCCAAACATACCCGTTCAAAAGACTAACAACGGCGCCGTGATAAGAAAATTGGAAAGAAAACCGGCGCCTGATGCCCCTGCTTATAAATTGAAGCGGGGTGTGGGGCATGGCGGTTTTGGTGACGGGCGGCGCCGGATATATCGGCAGTCACATGGTTTGGGCGCTCATCGATGCCGGCGAGGATGTGGTCGTGCTCGACCGTCTCTCCACCGGCTTCCGCTGGGCGGTGGCGCCGGAGGCGCGTTTTTATCTCGGCGACGTCGCCGACCCCGACATCCTGAAGAAGATCTTCATCGAAAACGACATCGAGGCGATCATCCATTTCGCCGGCTCCGCCGTCGTGCCGGTGTCTGTCGCCGATCCGCTCTCTTATTACGACAACAATTCCGGCAGGACCCGTGCGCTTCTTTCCGCCTCGATCAGGGCCGGCATCCGCAACTTCGTCTTCTCCTCGACGGCCGCCGTTTACGGCCAGCAGCAGAGCGATCTGCCGGTGAAGGAGACGGCTCCCCTCAACCCGGAAAATCCGTACGGTCAGTCGAAGCTGATGACCGAAATCATGCTGCGTGATGCCGCCGCCGCCTATGATTTCAACTATGTCGCGCTTCGCTACTTCAACGTCGCCGGCGCTGACCCGCACCACCGTACCGGCCAGTCTACCTCCGGCGCCACGCACCTCATCAAGGTTGCCTGCGAGGCAGCGCTCGGCAAGCGCGACAGCGTCCATGTCTACGGCATCGACTATCCCACCCATGACGGCACCGGCGTGCGCGACTACATCCATGTCAGCGATCTCGCCGATGCGCATCTGAAAGCGCTGCAGCACCTGCGTAGAGACAAGGGCCCGCTCGTCGCCAATTGCGGTTATGGCAGCGGCTATTCCGTGCTCGACGTCTTGAACATGGTCACCCGCCTGCACGGGCATTCCTTCAAGATCCACATGGCGCCGCGGCGCGCCGGCGACTCGGCAAGCGTCGTCGCCGACGCTTCGCTCGCCCGGCAGGTGCTCGACTGGAAGCCCCGATACGACTCGCTTGAGACCATCGTCCAGAGTTCGCTCGATTGGGAACTCTTCCTGTCGAACAGAAACGTCGACGACCTGAACAGCATCCACCGCGCACTTGCCGCCGCATCCTTCTGAGCGGTGTCTATGCGAGCCGCTGCGAAGCCGCAGCGTCAGCCCGAGGGTCCCTGTCGGCCTGAGCAGTCGATCGGTGCCGGGCCTGAAATGCTCTGGAGCGATGGCGCATCCTCGTCTATGCATGGTGCAGCAGATGAGGTGAACCATGCAGCACGGGGAAGTGATCATCGAACGGCGGGGCACTGCCGGCATCATCCGGCTCAACCGGCCGCGGGCGCTGAACAGTCTGACGCTGCCGATGATCCGCGCGCTCACGGAGGCCCTTCATGACTTTGCCTCCGAATCCGAGGTGGCAAGCGTCGTAATCACCGGCGAAGGCGAACGCGGCTTCTGTGCCGGCGGTGATATCCGTGCCTTGCATGAAAGCGCCCGCGCCGGTGATGATCTCGCCGGAACTTTCTGGCGCGAGGAATTCCGCCTCAACCATAAGATTGCCGTCTATCCCAAACCCTATGTCGCGCTGATGGACGGCATTACCATGGGCGGCGGCGTCGGTCTGTCCTCACACGGCCGCCATCGCATCGTGACCGAGCGTACGCGGCTTGCCATGCCCGAAACCGGCATCGGCTATGTCCCCGATGTCGGCGCCACATGGCTGCTGCCCAAGGCACCCGGCGAAGCCGGAACATGGCTCGGCCTGACCGGACTCGACATTGGTGCTGCGGATGCGATCTATGCCGGTCTTGCCGATGTTCAGATCGCTTCGTTGCGGCTCGACGCGGTGATCGATGCTCTTTGCGACCTGCCGCGCGCCAGCGCGTCGACTGAAGTCGATGCCCTGCTGCAGGGATTTTCCGAGCCACTGGGGGAAAGCCGCTTGCGGCAGAACGCCGATATGATCGACCACACATTTTCCTTCGACAGCGTCGAGGAAATCCTCGGGGCTCTCGCCAAGGAAGAGGGCGAGTTTGCCGCCGAGACGCGCCGGGTGCTGCTCAGCCGGTCGCCGACCAGCCTGAAACTCGCTCTGCGGCTGCTGAGGGCCGGCCGGCGCAGCGGTTCGCTCGCCGAATGTCTTCGCCGCGAACTCGGCGCCTGCCTGCAGATGCTGGATAATCCCGATTTCTTCGAAGGCATCCGCGCCGCTGTCATCGACAAGGACCGCAATCCGAAATGGTCACCGGCATCAGTCGAGGCCGTGAAGACGGAAACGGTCGAACGTTTCTTGGAACCGGCCGACCCGCCGCTTTCACTCTGACGCTGTCATCCTCTGCCGAATGCGTGGCACCGTGCGGCGGGTGAGAGCCTTTTGCTTCCTGTTGCCAGTCTCTTCAATACCAAATCTCCGGCGCGACACGCCGAAACCATAGGCCGCCCTGTCCTAAAGCCTAGCTTTCTCTCTCCCTTGACCTGATCGACCGCCAGATACGCTTCGGCATAGTGTCTGTCCGACCCGGAGACATAGGTAACAGTTTGTCCCTAAGACATGGGTGACAACCTCGTGCCGAACGGGTTGTCGATGGTTTGTAAGGTTCTC
>NZ_JACHYV010000032.1:0-64812 GCF_014193135.1 Rhizobium sp. BK049 | reverse complement strand
CGAACTCGGCGCCATCGACGACAAGAAACTCGCAGCCCTCGTCGGCGTCGCCCCGGTCGCCCACGACAGCGGCACCTGGCGTGGCCAGCGCCACATCGCCGGCCGCCACGCCACCGTCCGCTGCGCCCTCTACATAGCAACGCTCTCGGCAATTCGCTGCAGTCCGGCCATCAAGGCCTTCCACAAACGACTGCGCGCTGCCGGCAAACCACCCAAGGTCGCGCTCGTCGCCGCCATACGGAAATTCATCGTCATGATCAACACTATCATCAAAAGACGAACCCCATGGAGCGAACCGCAACAACACGGTTGCTGAGGCGCCCCGCAGGGGCCTCGAAGGACGAGGCGGGTGCCCGCTGACAGCCACAACTCGAGGAATTGTTGAGCCAATCCGAACGATTCATTCGTTTCCCTTTTGTACTCTTTCCCTCTTCCCTTTCGCGCTGACTCTCTCCATATTCGCGCCATGGCCAAAGCTCCGAAAAAATCTCCGACCTCGAATGGTTTCGAGGAAGCCCAGCAATCGTCCTTTGAGGGCGCGCCCCTCTCCGGCTCCGTCGCCGATTGGGTGAGGCAGTTGGAGGCCGATGCCGAAGCCTCCGGCGTCGAGAGCCAGCGCGAGATTGCCTCCAAGGCTGGCAAGCACCGCAAGAAGGTTGAGAACGAGGCGCGCAAGCATACCGAAGCCGTCAGCATCAACAAGAAGGCGACGGCAAGCAAGACCGCACGCGGCGTCTCGATCGGTGGCTCCTCCGACCCGAAGACGCGCGCCGCCGCCGGCCTGAACCCGGTGGCGGGTCTCGATATTTCGCTCGAGGATGCCGGCAGCATCTCGCCCGGCGGCGTCACCGCCACCGTCGAGGCGCTGTCGAAGCTGATCGAGAGCGGCAACCCGCTGCACAAGAACGGCAAGATCTGGACGCCGCACCGCCCTGCCCGCCCCGATAAATCCGAAGGCGGCATCACCATCCGCATGGCTTCCGAATACAAGCCGGCCGGCGACCAGCCGACGGCGATCCGCGATCTCGTCGAAGGCCTGCAGAGCGGTGAGCGCAGTCAGGTGCTGCTCGGCGTCACCGGCTCCGGCAAGACCTTCACCATGGCCAAGGTGATCGAGGAAACGCAGCGCCCAGCCGTCATCCTGGCGCCGAACAAGACGCTGGCCGCCCAGCTCTATTCTGAATTCATGAACTTCTTCCCCGACAATGCGGTGGAATATTTCGTTTCCTACTACGATTATTACCAGCCGGAAGCCTATGTGCCGCGCTCCGACACCTATATCGAGAAGGAAAGCTCGATCAACGAGCAGATCGACCGCATGCGCCACTCGGCGACGCGCTCGCTGCTCGAACGCGACGATTGCATCATCGTCGCCTCGGTCTCCTGCATCTACGGTATCGGCTCGGTCGAGACCTATACGGCTATGACCTTCCAGATGAATGTCGGCGACCGGCTAGACCAGCGCCAACTGCTGGCCGATCTCGTCGCCCAGCAATATAAGCGCCGCGACATGGATTTCACCCGCGGCAGTTTTCGCGTGCGCGGTGACACCATTGAGATCTTCCCCGCCCACTTGGAAGATGCGGCCTGGCGCATAAGCATGTTCGGCGACGAGATCGACGCCATCACCGAATTCGATCCGCTGACCGGCCAGAAGACCGGCGATCTGAAATCGGTGAAGATCTACGCCAATTCGCACTATGTCACACCGCGCCCGACGCTGAACGGCGCCATCAAGGCAATCAAGGAGGAGCTGCGGCTGCGCCTCGCCGAACTGGAGAAGGCCGGCCGCCTGCTGGAGGCGCAGCGCCTGGAGCAGCGCACCCGCTACGATATCGAGATGCTGGAAGCGACCGGCTCCTGCCAGGGCATCGAGAACTATTCGCGCTATCTCACCGGCCGCGACCCCGGCGATCCGCCGCCGACGCTGTTCGAATACATCCCCGACAATGCCATCGTCTTCATCGACGAGAGCCATGTCACTGTGCCGCAGATCGGCGGCATGTATCGCGGCGACTTCCGCCGCAAGGCAACGCTGGCCGAATACGGCTTCCGCCTGCCCTCCTGCATGGACAACCGGCCGCTGCGCTTCGAGGAATGGGACGCCATGCGGCCCGACACGATCGCCGTCTCGGCGACGCCGGGCAGCTGGGAGCTGGAACAATCAGGCGGCGTCTTCGCCGAACAGGTGATCCGCCCGACCGGCCTGATCGACCCGCCGGTCGAAGTCCGCTCGGCCCGCACTCAGGTCGACGACGTGCTCGGCGAGATCCGCGAGACCGCCGCCAAGGGCTATCGTACGCTCTGCACCGTGCTGACCAAGCGCATGGCCGAGGACCTGACCGAATATCTGCATGAGCAGGGCGTGCGCGTGCGCTACATGCACTCCGATATCGACACGCTGGAACGCATCGAGATCATCCGCGATCTACGCCTCGGCGCTTTCGACGTGCTCGTCGGCATCAACCTGCTGCGTGAGGGCCTCGACATCCCCGAATGCGGCTTCGTCGCCATCCTCGACGCCGACAAGGAAGGCTTCCTGCGCTCCGAAACCTCGCTGATCCAGACCATTGGTCGTGCAGCGCGTAACGTCGACGGCAAGGTCATCCTCTATGCCGACAATGTCACCGGCTCAATGCAGCGCGCCATGGACGAGACCGCCCGCCGCCGCGAAAAGCAGATGGCCTATAACCTGGAAAACGGCATCACGCCCGAATCCGTCAAGGCCAAGATCTCCGACATCCTCGACTCTGTCTACGAACGCGACCACGTCCGCGCCGACATCTCGGGCGTCTCGAGCAAAGGCTTCGCCGACGGTGGCAACCTCGTCGGCAACAACCTGCAGGCCCACCTCAACGCCCTCGAAAAGAGCATGCGCGACGCCGCCGCCGACCTCGACTTCGAAAAAGCCGCCCGCCTCCGCGACGAAATCAAACGCCTCAAAGCCGTGGAACTGGCCGCCATGGACGACCCGATGGCGCGGGAGGAAGCCAAGTCAATGGAAACAAAAGGCCGAGGCAAATCGATCTCCCCCCTTGTGGGGGAGATGTCCGGCAGGACAGAGGGGGGTGCCACACCCTCCTACTTCGCCAAACCGGCCCTCGACGAAATGGGCCGCCATGTCGCCACTCCCGCCGACAACAAGAGCCTCTTCCGCCGCAACACCCTCGACGAAATGACCGTCGGCCGCACGGAAAAACCGGTGACCGGCCATGTGCCGGAAAAGCCCGACGCCGCCAAGGGCACGAAGCGCTTCTCACCACTGCTGGAAGGGCAGCCGGAACGCGACGATGGTGTCAGGCCGGTCGTGCGCGGCCGGGTTGGAGCCGGCAGTTATGAGGAGCCGGGCGAGCAGAAGCGCAAGGGACGGACGAAGGGGAAGACCGGACGGCCGGGACGCTAGCGCATTCCGCTCTTTTGGTGCAGTAACACCTAGCGATGTTTTAAGCACAAAGGAGCGCGCCGATGTCCGAAACCTTCCTGCGCTATGTCCCCGCAGATCCTTATTGGCAGCCCTCCCCCGACGTCGCATACAGTGCGGTCTCCCTGCTAAAAGCCATCGCCACCAAAGCGGACGAAGTGACTGCAAGTTTCGAAGATGAGGTCAGATTCTACGATCCCGGCGAGAACTGGTCCGGCGTGGAATGCAGCGCCTGCGGCGCGGACGCCGAGGAATGGTGGGGAGACGCCATGGATACCGCTTCTGCCGATGGCTTCAAAGACCTGAACACCGAAGCCCCCTGCTGCGGCGGCACTGTCTCGCTGAACGACCTTTGTTACATCTGGCCCGCCGCGTTCGGCCGCTTTGCGCTTGAGGCGCGAAATCCGAATATTACCGATACGACTGAGGAGCAGGATCGGAAGATGGCCGGGTGTGTTGGCATGCCGCTTCGGAAGATATGGGTACGCGTTTAGGTTCTCGCCGGGCGCTTGCCAATAGTCGCTTTCGCGATTTGCCTAACGCCGAGAATTAAGGCTTCCTTCTTTGCAGGTCGGCCGTGCGCCTTGATGTCGAGATAGGTGCAGAGGAATTCCGCCACCTCGTCTGCGATCGCATCGATGACATCAGGCTTTCGGCGCTTGCCGATCTCATAGCCGCCGAAGTCCCGGATGGCGCTGCGTCTGCCTGCGAAGGGCATTGTTGAGGAACGGCCGTAACAGCGTTCCGGCATCATCTGGCATGCGTTGTCCTCTCCTCGTGAGGATGTGTTTGCCGCATGGTTTCGTGAATGGCTCCCGCCCGAGCCGGTGTCAGAGCAATTCCGGAGGCAGGACCACCACCGCCTTTGCCTGACTTGCCCTAGATCAGCGTCGGCTCCGTGTCGTCCTCGACTTCCTCGATGATCTCGGGCCCGTCATTCATGGGCGAGCCGACGCCCCGGCCGATCTTCCACATCGTCATCAACTCGGCCGGGAGAGGCCTCATCAGATCGTTCGGATCCGGCTCCGGCGACAGCATCTCTCATAATCCTCGCGATGCAGGATAACAGGCATGCGGTCATGGATCTCCGCCATCATCTCGTTCGGCTCGCAGGTGACGATGGCGAAGTTGCGGATCGAAATGCCGTTCTCATCTTTCCAGCTTTCCCAGATACCGGCGAGCGTGAAGGCGGAGCCGTCCTTCATGGCGATCGCATAAGGCTGCTTGTTCTTGCCCGTGCCGTGAATGTCCTTCCACTCAAAGAAGCCGTTGATCGGCACCAGGCACCGGCGCGAACGATATGCCGCGCGAAACATGCCGTTGGAAGCGATGCTCTCGCAGCGGACATTGACCGGCGGCGGCCGGCCGCCTGATTGGCCCAGGAGGGCAGCAGACCCCAGCGTGCCAATACGAAGAGGGGCCTGTTACATCAGGCTCGCGCACGACATCCCTTACGATGACGGGTAATCAAGCGACGGCGCGCCGTTCCATCGGGGAAAGCGATTTCCGAGCCCAATATCCCCGCCCCTGACAGCAAATGGGAAATTGCTGATCAGTTCTTCAAGCGAGGTCTTGACGAATATGCGTCCGCACATGAGCCTTCTCCGCAGCCGAGTGATTAGATGTTCTTATTATGTTCCGTAACAGGATCCGGTCAACAAAGCGTCAATTGTACGCTGCTGGGATACGCTTCCTGTCCGGGACCGATGTGGCAGATCGGTTGCGAAGCGGGCGAAATTGTCGGAAAACAATCCCGGCAACTGAAGCTATGAGCGAACGGGAGCAGCCATGCCAGAACTGCGCATCGACCCTTTTCCCTCGCCCGCCGAACTCACCAGCCTCTGGTCCGCAGCGTGGAACACGCCGGAAGCACCTGACTTCTCCCGCATCCTGCCTCGCAGCCTCGCACACATTGGCGCCTATCACGCCAACAGGCTCGTCGGCTTCGTCAATGTCGCCTGGGATGGCGGCATTCATGCCTTTATTCTCGATACCTGCGTTCACCCCGAGATGCGCCGGCAAGGCATTGCGACGCGGCTGGTCAGGGAAGCGACGACGATTGCTCGCGAGCGAGGCGCCGAATGGCTGCACGCCGATTTCGAACCGCACCTCACCTCCTTGTATCGCAACTGCGGATTCAGGCCGACAGAGGCCGGCCTCATCAAGCTGGCCTGACGTGACCCCCTTCCTTCGGTCCGCAAGGCCCGCGGCCGCGCCAAGCCCTCCGAAAATCCCGCTCCACCTCGACGCGCGTTTCGGCTATGATTCTCTGCTCATCCGAGGAACGTATGCATGCGTCTGCCCGCTTTCATTCTCGCCCTCGCCGTCTCGGCGTTCGCGGCCGTGCCCGCCGCGGCGGAGACCTACAAGACTCCGAAGGCGCTGCTCAAGGCGCTTTACAGCTACGACACCGACAGGAGCGACGCCGAAGCGCCCTCGCCCTATTCGATCTTCTTTTCCGACCATCTGAACAAGCTTCTCCAGGCCGATCTCGACAATACGCCGGAGGGTGATGTCGGCGCGGTCGATTTCGACCCCGTCATTGCGGGCCAGGACGGCGAGGCGAGCAACGTCAGGATCGGCCAGCCGATCCTGCTGGATGACAGGGCCGAAGTGGAGGTGGAGTTCGAAAACGGCAAAGAGGTGACACTCTTCTACACCCTGGTCCGCGAGCACGGCGGCTGGAAGGTCGACGACATCGCCGATCAGCAGGGCGATAATCCCTGGAGCCTGAGTGGACTGCTGGGGGATGCGCAGTAAAACCGCAGGCGCCAAAAGAGAGCCCTCCTGGTGAGGAGGCCCAAGGGGCCGTCTCGAACCACGAGGGCGGGAGCGCAACTCCTTACCTGCATTCCACAAAGCCCCTATGCAGAATCAAGGCAATGAGGCCGGTGGCCGCCCCCGTCCTTCGAGACTTCGCCCCGCGGGCTCCGCACCTTAGGGAGAGTGTGGAGCAAAGACGGGACCAGGAACGCCAGAGGCAGGCTCTGCGATTCTCTTCACGATGAGGGCTGATCAATGTGGCCTGCCGCTTCGACCGCCGCTCCGCAAAATCCATGCGCGGCCACCGAAGCGCGCCTCATCCCGTTTCGGCACGGAATCCCGATATGGCACGTCGGCGCAAGGATCCGCTGACTTTTTGTCAAGTATCTGAATCTTCGGCATTTCCTGTCATTATCAAGGTCATGCCACAATATTGACGCTTGCATTTTGACCGAAATGATGGCACCAATCCACCTACTCGGGCATTTGCATGCCGGTGACTGGACTGATGTGGTATCTCTTCCGTTACGGAAGGGGCGCGGGAATACCCGCCTGCGTAGACGTTCTTTCCCCGTACGTGACTTCTCCGACTGACCCTTCGTCCCCACCCCCAATCGGGACGAAAGCTAAAGCCGTCCGCTTCCTCTCGGGGGCGCGGATAAACACAGACTAAGGGAAAAGGACTATCCCAATGGCCACCAAAGGCACCGTAAAATTCTTCAACCAGGACAAGGGTTTTGGTTTCATCACGCCGGACGGCGGCGCAAAGGACGTTTTCGTCCACATCTCCGCGCTGCAGGCTTCTGGCATCCAGTCGCTGCGCGAAGGCCAGCAGGTTACCTTCGACACCGAGCCGGACCGCATGGGCAAGGGCCCGAAGGCTGTCAACATCTCGGCTTCGTAAGCTAGATTATCGCTTCGGCGGCAGGAACGGCGCTCTGAAAGGGGCGCCGTTTTTGTTTGCCACGCTTGGATTTGTCGATCGCAAGGCCAGGTGTTATATGCGCCTTTAATGATGATCTCGCAGGGCGCCAACATTGAGGCGCCGCGGCTACAAGGAACAATGGACCGTCGATGACTGAGAAGAGGCCGATATTTGCGGTCGCCCCGATGATCGACTGGACGGATCGGCATTGCCGTTATTTCCACCGCCAGATCAGCCGGGAGGCGCTGCTCTATACCGAGATGGTGGTGGCCGACGCCATCATCCATGGCCCGCGCGAGCGGTTGCTCGGCCATGACCCGGCGGAACGTCCGTTGGCGCTGCAGCTTGGCGGATCGGACCCGGCCAAACTTGCGGAGGCGGTGAAAATCGCCGAACCCTATGGCTATGACGAGATCAACCTCAATGTCGGCTGCCCCTCCGACCACGTGCAATCGGGCACCTTCGGCGCCTGCCTGATGCTGACGCCGGAGACGGTGGCCGAATGCGTCGCGGCGATGAAGGCGGTCGCGACCGCGCCCGTGACGGTGAAATGCCGGATCGGCGTCGACGAGCAGGAGCCGGAAGAGGCGCTGCCGGAACTCATCACCCGCGTTCTCGATGCAGGCGCCGACGCGATCTGGATCCATGCTCGCAAGGCCTGGCTGAAGGGCTTGAGCCCGAAGGAGAATCGCGAGATCCCGCCGCTCGACTACGAAATCGTCTACCGGATGAAACAGCGCTGGCCCGATGTGTTCATCGGCATCAACGGCGGCATCCGCACACTCGACGAGGCCGCCCAGCACCTCGCCCATGTCGACGGCGTCATGCTCGGCCGGGCCGCCTACCAGAACGCGGCGATCCTCGCTGACGTCGACCGGCGCTTCTTCGGCGCGCCGGCGGTCGAGCCTGACTGGCAGGCGCTGTGCGACCGGATGATGGCCTATGCCGAGCGCCATATCACCGCCGGCGGCCGGCTGCAGCACGTGGCCCGCCACATGGTCGGCCTGTTCACCGGCCTTCCCGGGGCGCGGCGCTACCGTCAGATCCTCTCCACCGACGCGGCAAAAAACGGTGCCGGGCCGGAGGTACTGGCGGCGGCCTTCGCGGCAGTGGATTTTTCCGGGACGGAGCCGGAGGCGGTGAGCGCCTGACGTAGCGTTATACCTTTGTCGCAGCGGCCTGCTTGGGTGGTTGCGCGACCCGTAGGCGCTCGCATCAGCGCCATCTCCATAGGCAGCCCCGACAGGCTGGTCTGCGGGCGTGGAGATAGCTGCAATGCCGATCCGTGCGCTCACCGAGCTATGAAACCAGCCAATGGTTATGACCGCGCCATCGGCAGCAATATCTTCTTCTCGATCCGGCCGGACACCGAAAACACCAGGATTTCCGTCTCCTTGCCGATCCTGCTGCCATCCATCAGTCTGACGATATCGTCGACGCCGCCGACCGGGTTACCGTCGATGGCGAGAATGTAATCGCCCTCCTGCAGCCCGCCTTTTGCAGCCGGCCCCTCCGGTTCGACCCTGCGGACGCGGACGGATGTCGTTTGAACCGTACCCGCCGCGAGCGCAACCCGGCGCGGCAACACGATCGTGTCGCCTGCTATGCCTATGAAGGCGCGCCTGACTTGGCCATAGCGGAGAAGCTCCGACACCACGAAGTTGGCGGTGTTCGATGCCACGGCAAAGGCGATGCTCTGTGCGCCCTGGATGACGGCGGTATTAACGCCGATAACCTCGCCACCGGAAGACACCAGCGGCCCGCCGGAATTGCCGGGATTGAGCGCGGCATCGGTCTGGATGACATCCTCCATCAGCCGGCCGCTGGCCGCCCGCATCGATCGGCCGAGCGCCGAGACGATTCCGGCAGTGACGGTCCATTCGAAGCCCAGCGGATTGCCGATCGCGATCGCGATATGGCCCCTGCGCAGCCGCTGGGAATCGCCGAGCCTCGCCCAGGCCCCGGTGCTGGCATTGGCGCGAATGAGAGCGATATCGGTATCGATATCGCGGCCGAGCACCCGGCCTTCGGTGACGAATCCGTCAGGCGTCGTGATGCGAACCACCTTGGCCTCGTCGACGACATGGCTGTTGGTAATGATCAGGCCGTCGGGCGAGACGGCAAAGCCCGACCCGTGCCCCTGCCGGCCACCCACCCGCTCGATCCGGCTGACCGCCGGGCCGACCGTGTCGACTGCCGCTGCGATCGATTGCGAATAGGCATCGATCAGCGCCCCGTCATTCTGGGGCACTATATCCTTATCCATGTAACCCATGTTCTGATCCTCAGGCGGCAGACGGCCGTCCCGCCGCCGGCAAAACAATCGCAGTTGCGATCGTCGCTATGGCGTTGTTGTGAGGATTAGATGGTTGGGCGTCGATCCCCGTTCAAGTGAGCGCCAGCACGCTGCATCCGGAACAACATGATCGAAGGCGAAACACACCTAGCCGAACGTATAGATTGCACGAACCGGAATAAAGTGGCTCATTGCGGACATTGCCCGTTAACTCGGCCGCCTTCACTGCGCTGCCGAGCTACCGTGATCAAGGAAGTCGCAGCGCGAAGCAGTCGGGCAAGGACCGCCCTATTGCGTCGCCGTCGCCGGTTAACAGGGCACTGAGCGTCCTGGCAACTGATCATGCAAACTTCTGTCATATCAATAAAGTAGAACGAGGCATTCAATAAGTACTTCCATCCCCGGCGCGACTTTCTTGTCCCGTCATTGGCGTCACGGCGCTCGTGGCGCTGCCAATCCCACCTGCAGCAGCCTTTTTAGTCAGTCCAATTTATAAGGAGCCATGAGATGAATACAGTCACAACCAAGGACGGCGTTGAGATTTTCTATAAGGATTGGGGGCCGAAGAGCGCCCAGCCGATCATGTTCCATCACGGCTGGCCGCTGTGCTCCGACGACTGGGACGCCCAGATGCTGTTCTTCCTCGACAAGGGTTACCGCGTCGTCGCCCATGATCGGCGTGGCCACGGCCGCTCCACCCAGGTGGCCGACGGCCACGACATGGACCATTACGCTGCCGATGCCGCAGCCGTCGTCGAGCATCTCGATCTCAGGAATACCGTCCATGTCGGCCATTCCACCGGCGGCGGCGAAGCGACCCACTATGTCGCCCGCCACGGTCAGCCGCAGGGCCGGGTCGCCAAGCTCGTCATTATCGGCGCCGTACCGCCGATCATGGTGAAAACCGAAGCCAATCCCGGCGGTTTGCCGATCGAAGTCTTCGACGACCTGCGCAGGCAGCTCGCTGCCAACCGCGCTCAATTCTATCATGACCTTCCCGCCGGCCCGTTCTACAGCTTCAACCGACCGGGTGCGAAAGTGTCGGAACCGGTCATCAACAATTGGTGGCGCCAGGGCATGATCGGCGGCGCCAAGGCGCATTACGACGGTATCAAAGCCTTCTCGGAAACCGACTTCACCGAAGACCTGAAGATCATCACCGTGCCGAGCCTCGTCATGCATGGCGACGACGACCAGATCGTGCCAATCGCCGACTCCGCGCTGCTTTCATCCAAGCTCCTGCAGAATGCGACGCTCAAGGTCTATGAGAAATTTCCGCACGGCATGTGCACGACCCATGCCGATATCATAAATCCCGACATCCTCGCCTTTATCAAAGGCTGATCCGACGTCGCCGGGCGCTGATGATGCGCCCGCCGGCCGCGCCGCTTTTTGGCAAAACGGTTTTATCATGAAACCGTTTTCGTCGATTTGCGTTTAGCGGCCATGAAAAGAGAACGTGAACCCTCATCAAAGGCTTACCGGCAGGACCGTTTCGAAAATACCGAGCGTGCCGCAAAGGAAACCATCGAGGCGGAGCAGCGGGCTCGCCGGGAAAAGACCAAACGCCTGAAAGAGCTGCGCCTGTCGCAGCAGGGCGGTAAGGATCCCGCGGCCAAATAGAGATCTTCTGCCCCGCCTATTTCGTCCGGCCGAGGCGCCGATTGATTTCAGCTCCACCCCGGCGCCGCGTCTTGCCGCGGCTCCCATATTGTTCTGATTTCGGACGTTCGCCCATCTTGCGAAGCAAGGGCTGCGAAATTATCTTTTTTGCACAATACCGATTCACGGCATCCCAAAAGGGCTGGTGCGATGTCAGACAAGCTTTTCAGCACGCGTGACGAACCACTCGCCTCCGCAGATCTAGATATTTGCAGGCGCGTGCATGAAGCCCTGTGTAGCGGGCTCGATATCGACAGGGCAGGCGGAGAAGCCGATCGTCTCGGAGCCCTGATTATCGAGCTTTATCGGCAAGGTGTGCATGATGAGGACCAGCTTCGACTGCTTGCCGGCGGGAAGCGAGTCTGACGGCACGCGTCAGTTTCCTCACGACACCCTGCGGGTGATCCTCGTTTCAGACGCACAAAAGCGCGCTAACAATTTGATCCATGTATCGGCCCGGAAATTATTCCGATTTCGAACCGATACGCTAGCCATTTCCGGTGATTTAGAGGCCAGTCGCCTCGGTACTCGTTGCTGTGGCCGAGGTTTCGGTTGAATCTACAGTCGGCGCCGATTCGGTCGTTCCCGATACTTCTTCCGTGCTGCCCGTCTCGGCTTCCGGCGTTTCCGCGGTTGCGCTAAGATCTGTAGTCTCGCTGCCCTCGGCGGTGTCGCCAGTCGGAGTCTCGGTTGCCGGAGTCTCCGTCGCCGGGGTCTCCGCCATTGGTTCTTCCGCGACCGGCGCCGCAGCCGCCAACGCGTCTCTCATCTGGTCGATCGTGCCGATAGCCGTGCCGATGCCGAGCGTGTCCTTAGCCCAGGCCAAAGCTTCGGGGCTGAGCGTGCCCGTCTTGGTCGCCGAAGCCAGTGCTGTCGTCAGAGCGGCGTCGCCGAGAACAGGATCGTCCGCCGGCGGGGCAACCCCGTTGGCCAGCTCATACTGAGCGTAAGCGGTAGCGTACGCCGCGATCGCTGCCATCTTTGGGTCCGCGGTATTCATCAGCGCGTGGTAATTGCGCTTCAGCGAATTCAGTCCCGCGAGTTCCGCCGCGGGCTTCTTCGCGGGCCTAGTCGCAGGCGCTGCGGCGATAGTCGTCTTCTTGGCCGCGCCTTTCGTGCTGACGGTCTGCTTGGTCGATTTCGTCTTCCCGGCCTCGACCGACTTGCCCGAGCTCTTCGCGCTGCGGCTGCCGGTCGTCTTGCCGCTGGAGCTGGCGCTATCCTTTCCGCCGCTGCTCTTGCTGCCGGCGCCGCCATGGCTGCCGCTGCTTCCACTGCCGCCGCCATGGCTGCCGCCGCCGCCGCTTCCGCCACCGCCACCGCCGCCGCCGTTACCACCACCGCCTCCGCCGCCGTTGCCGCCCTTGGCGAAAGCTGGCGAGAGATCTGGAAAGATGGTGTTGAGGGGCGCGAGCGCCAAATTGGTGGAGAGACAGAGAACGCCAAAAATTCTGGAGAGCTGCATAATGATCCTTCCTACCCCGGCGCCGCAACGCCGCTACGTCGAGATCATCGAGCTTCCCCGTAAAGATCTAATTGGACATCTTCTTTCAATTTGAACTTTTCCCTGAATATTCAGCCACGGAAGGTGAATCCATCCCAAAATGAAACCAAATCCCTCCCGCAACGTTATCCCTGATACATCGGTTTACCTAAGGTGAGTAACATGCAAAGATTCGCCATCATTGCCCTGTCGATTGCGACGGCATTCTCAGGAATGCCCGCATCTGCAGGCCCAGTCTTTGTGCCGAGCTCGGTACAACAGGCGGTGCTGCCGGAGACGGGGGGCGGCGATGCTCGGATCATCGCGGTCGGCTGCAATAACTTCACGAACTGCCCTGGCCAGTTCAGCAATGGCCGCAGGTGGTATCCGCGACGCCATTACCACCGCGATCGCGACTATTACCGAGACGACCGCTACGGCTGGGATCGCCGTTATGACCACCGCTGGCACCACCACCACCACGACAACACCGGCGCTATCATTGGCGGCTTGGCGGCTGGCGCCCTCATCGGCGGCATCATCGCGTCGCAGCCGGGCGCCTACAGTTCACGTGGCTACAGCTCGCATGCTGAATATTGCTACGCCCGCTACCGGTCCTACCGAGCCTACGACAACACCTACCAGCCGAACTACGGCCCGCGCCGTCAGTGCCGGTAAATTCAGTCGTCAGTACTGCAAAGGCCCCGCATCTACGTGCGGGGCTTTTTGTTGGTACGTAAATGCTTCCCAGCGGTTTTCCGTCGTGCTGTCTAGCCGGCATCGAACCTTCCGAGCGGCCGCATTTGCAAGGTGACCTATGACATCAGGAGACACCGCACTGTTGGATTTCCCAGCAAGGCCGTAAGCATCGCCCACCTCGGAAACGCGCGGGGAAACAAATCGATGGAAGCTGGAGACCGGTGAGCGAATTTATCGAGGGGGATCGACTGTCCAGACGGCCGAGCCGGAGAATTCGAACTTGTATCAAGCGATAAGGAAGGACAGGTTCGATCACCGGTGAAATCGACGGCCAGGCGTTGCAAGTCAATCTGAAAGAGCGGATTGGGAGCGACTATAACAGGCAGGAATGCCGATGGGGATTGAAATGGACTTACGAAAACGTAAGCAACAACAGGAAAACCCTATTGGAAGGTTGAAAACGATCATAACCCAGCCCCACGAGTCAATGATCAAAGCGACAAGATTAGTTAGTCGCAACGCACACCTTCCACCACCACCCTTCGCCTAAATCACGCCACCTCAGCCGCCATCTTCTCCCGCACCTCCAGAAATGCCGCCGTCAGCTTCGCCAGCACCGGCGAAGTCACCGTCCCGTTTGCCCCGCCGATCGGATCGACGATGTGGATCCGCCGAAGATCCTCCATGAATTCGTCCCAGAGCGGCTGTCCGCCCTCTTCCAGCAACTCGGCGCGAATGCTGAGGTCCTCGCTCACCGGCAGGTGACGCCTGCCCCAAGCGCCGATCATGGCGAACAGGGGAACGAGCTGGATTGCCGGTTCCGTCAGGCTGTAGATTGCTTTCTGGCTGTGGCTCGGATCGTCCCGCTTGCTGATGAAGCCGAGCGAGAGCAGCCGCTTCAGCCGGGCAGCCAGGATATTGGAGGCGATCCCCTCCTCCGAATGATTGAGCAGATCGCGGAAATGCCGGCGGTTGCCGAACATGATGTCGCGGATAATAATCAGACTCCATCGGTCGCCGAGCACCTCCATCGTCAGGTTGATCGGACAGCCGGACCGCGATTCTATATCCACGAAGCATCTCCTGCAGAAACCAGTTGCATTATAGGATCACTCGTGCGAGATAACAACTAGTTTCAAATCGCAATCAGATGGAGGAAAACATGTCTAAGGTGCGCGTCACGGGGTTTTCCGTTTCCGTGGATGGTTTCGGCGCCGGGCCGGAGCAAAGCCTGAATGATCCGCTCGGAAAGCGCGGGTCGGAAATGTTTCAGTGGTTCTTCCACACGCGCACCTTCCGCGCGATGATGGGTAAGGACGACGGTTCATCCGGTATCGACGAGGATTACGCATCCCGCGCCATGGCCAATTTCGGCGCCTTCATTCTCGGGCGCAACATGTTCGGCCCGATCCGCGGCGAATGGCCCGACGATGCCTGGAAAGGCTGGTGGGGTCCGAACCCGCCTTACCACGCGCCGACCTATATCCTCACCCATTATCCACGCGAACCGCTTGTCATGGAGGGAGGCACCACCTTCCATTTCGTCACCGGCGGTATTCATGAGGCACTCGACCGGGCGAAGGCGTCGGCCGGCGATAAGGATGTGAAGATCGGCGGCGGGGTGGCGACCGTCCGCCAATATCTGCAGGCGGGTCTGATCGACGAGCTGCATTTCGCCGTCTCGCCCGTCGTGCTCGGCAAGGGCGAAGCGATGTTTGCAGGCATCGACCTTCCTGCTCTGGGCTTCGGCGTCATCGAGCATGCCGCCAGCGAAAAAGCCACGCATGTCGTACTGGCGAAATAACCGAGCCCCCGGTTCAGTCCGGCGATCTCCAGCGTGAGCATCGCCGGAAGAATATTTCTTCCGGCGTCAGAACCAGGCGTCTGCCATCGCCGTCTCGCCTCGCGTCGATCCCGTCACATTTTGCCCGCGCTTTTATATAGGCTTCTCCACATGCATCGCGCGGTCGTCCATCTTCATAACGACTTTCATAAATCAACGGACTTGGAATTGGGCCGGCATCACCCGGTAGACGCATGCCATCCCTTCGACGCCCCGAAGCGGAGCCTCGGAGGCGACCACCCTGTGTCCGGAGAGCAGCCGGCTGACGTCAGGCGCCGAAAACAGGGCTTCGGATAGACAGATCTCGCCGGCCTCGGCCAATGATTGCACCCGTGCCGCGACATTGACGGTCTGCCCGAAATAATCAAGGTTGTCGTTCAAGGTCACGGCGATCGACGGACCGCAATGGGCGCCGATCTTCAGGATGATGCTGGGATCGCCATGCTCGCCGTTGAAGCGCTCAATTTCTTCAAGCATATGCAGAGCAGCCGAGATGGCGTCGCTCGGGCGGGAGAAGGCCGCCATCACCGCGTCGCCGATCGTCTTGACGATCGCGCCCGAATGCTCCTCCACCGTGGCGCCGAGCAGGGCGAAATGCTCGCGCACCAGCGCATAGGCATTGAGGTCGCCGAGCCGCTCGTACATCGCGGTCGAACCCTTGAGATCGGTGAAGAGAAGCGTCACCTGGCGAATGCCGAGGCCCTCCCTTTCATCAACGCATTCGGAGCGAAACAGCCTCCGAAAAGTCTGGCGCGCAAGCAGCATCCCGCCCGACATGTAAGGATCGAAATCGAGAACAGGCTTGGTGGTCTGCGCCAGGATCTCGGGCGGCCAGTTGATGAGGAGTAGTGAGCCGCGCGCGGCAGCCGAGTTCTCGACTTCGACGATGACCGGGCCGGGCCGAACCGCTGAGGACGAAGGGCAAAAATGCCGACCGTCGTACCCGATTCTGAGGAGTGCCGGCGCCGTAACGGGCTGTCCTGTCACCGGCAGCGCAAAGCTCGCCTGGGTCTCCACATTGATGCCAGCGAGCGCACCTGGGCCGAGTTCAGCCCTGATCGTCGTAACTGAACCCGGCGTCAGGAAGGAAAGGCCGCGCACCAGCCCTTTCAGGACGTCGAGGAAGCGGACCTGCTGACCGGGCAGCCGCGCATCGCTGAGAAACCGTGCCTTCCAGTGAAAATCCTCGACCGAGAGCGAGCCGGGATCGTGAAAAGACAGCCGGCGCAGCTGCGGCGACACTGTGAACGTGACTTCGATGAAATCGTCGAGGTCGGTTTCGCCGGAGACGTCGCATAGGCCGCAGACATAGTGAGTCTTCAGCGTTCTCAAGGCGCCGAAACTATCGAGCACCATTCCGGATTGGGGACATACGACGTCCCAGCTCATCTCGAACAAACCGCTGCGCGTCGCATAGAGAAAGAGATCGATGCTTTCCGCCTCCGAAATGGCGACGTCGTGCGCGAAAGCCAGCGGGTTGATCCGGTAGAGGGACAGATCGTCACCGCTGCGGATCAGGTTTTCGAATTTTGCGAGGCCCCGCGGGCTCCAGGACCGGGCCTGCTGGATCTCGGTCATCTTGCTCTCAAGGAGCCGTTCCTGAACGTCAGTCATCTGACGCCTCGCAAAGTTCGGCCAGGCCATGCGACCGGGGATCGTCGCGATTATAGCAGACGCTCGTCCGTGCGGATCAAACGGAGCCTAGCCGAGCAGAAGTCTTACGGATTAGCCCGGACAGGCAACGCCAGGGTTTTCAGAAGCTTTTCCCGCTCGATCGCCTATCTCGGCATTCACTATCTGCGACATCCGGATTGCCTCAGCGGACCATAACGCTCAGCAGTCCTGTTCTCGACCGGTCCTCAACTAAGCGTGTCCAAATAGCTGTGGCATTGCTGCAGAATGAGCGTAGAGTACGCGTCATCGGCCCATCGGATCATCGGCACGACCGCTTGAGAGACCGTCGTGCTCTTGCCGCTTCATTGAGGGTACGGAAGATGCTCTTGTCGCTTATTTCACTCGACGACAGCCAAATAACCATCGTCACCGATGCCGTTCGGCAATGGTGCTGCGAGAAAAAGCTCGACATCAATAGCCTCGAAGGACGCCGCGCCATCACCGTTGCCGTCGATCTCGTGCAGATGAACACGGCCCGCGACCGGCTTTTTGCCGAACTGTCGAAGCAGTTGGGTCACCAATAGGAATCCGAAATCGGTCCATCAGGGCTGCCCCTGCGCCGTGACAGGGGCTGCGATAATCCGTGGCCGGCTCGCAGAAAGCCTCTCATTTGCCGTGTTGCGGTCGTTTGTTAGGAATTCACCGCGTCCCGGCCGGATTCGAGCTTTTCAAGATACGCTGCGAACATGTCGGCCATGGCTTCCGCGTAGGTTTCGATCTCGCTCAAGCTTCGGGGAGCCTCCGAGAACTGCTTGCCCACCGTGGCGAGCGTCGTGACGATCAGGTCACCGGCAAGTGCCCGGCTTGCCTCCGGGACCGATGGCAGCACCTCCTGCATGAACAGCCCGATGATGCGGTCTCCCGACGCCCTCACCGCCTGCGCCTCCGGCGCATCGCGATAAAGCGGCGCTGCGTCGTGAAGCGCCACTCGCATCGCCGCCTCCTCACACTCGGAGCGAAGAAAGGCGTGAACAAGGCTGCGCAGCCGTTCGAACGGCGGTCGTTGTGCATCGGCAAGAATATCGGCGAGCATGCCGTTCGTCTGCCGCCATTCGTCGCTCTGCAGCCGGAAGAGGATTGCCGCCTTGTTGGGGAAATATTGGTAGAGCGAACCGATACTGACGCCCGCCCTCTCCGCTACCCTCGCCGTGGTGAAGCGATGGGCTCCCTCACGCGCCAAAACCTGAGCAGCAGCATCGAGGATCGCCGCCACGAGCTCCGTCGAGCGGGCCTGCTTAGGCTGCTTTCGTGAAGAAATCCGGGTACTTGGCCGGTCGCTCATGGCGGCTCTCCGCAATGCGATTAGAAAATGCGAGGGATTATTCGTATTTTTCACCCAGCGCAAGACCCTCATCATTCCAAGGAGCCCTCCGATGACGACACTGACCACCGCGCCACTCGCGCCTCTCCTCGACCGCCTGTTCGAAGAAGCCGCCGCGGCGACGAGCCCCGCCATATCCGAGCTTTCCAGCGAGGAGCGGATGCGCCTGATCAGCAGCAAGACGGAATATCTCGACCTTTACGGGCGACTGAAGGATCTCTGGCTTCCTGTCTCGCGCGAGGCCGGCACGCTGCTCTACATGCTGGCGCGCAGCTGCCGTGCTCAAACGATCATCGAGTTCGGCACATCCTTCGGCATCTCGACCCTCCATCTTGCTGCAGCACTGCGCGACAATGGCGGCGGCCGGCTGATCACCAGCGAGTTCGAACCGTCGAAGTTGAGGCGAGCGCGCGAAAACTTGACGGCTGGCGGCCTCGTCGACCTTGTCGAAATCCGTGAGGGAGATGCCCTCCACACCCTCGGCACCGATCTTCCTGATACCATCGACCTCCTGTTTCTCGACGGCGCCAAGGGCCTCTATCGTGACATCCTGGAACTGGTGGAAGACCGACTTCGACCGGGCGCCCTCATCGTCGCTGACAATGCCGACCTCAGCCCCGAATATCTCGCCCGCGTTCGCTCCGCCGCCGCTGGCTATCTGTCGGTCCCGTTCGAAGAGGACATCGAGTTGTCGATGCGCGTCTGAGGATATTCGCACCGGCTCCGCGCCCTCACCCTTGGATGTCCGCAATGGCATCAACGGTGAGGCCGCGCACAAGCATCGCACAGCACCATCGCAGCCACTTCCGGACAAAGCCGGTCACGCTCAAAGACGCTTTTCGAAGAAAAAATCCGGCTATGGATCGTCATTGAACCGCTCGATCTCGGTCCAGCCGGTGCCGTGATAGAGCTGCTGGGCCTCGGAGAGCGCGCTGTTGGTATCCAAACGCAGGAGCCGGATGGACAACTCGCGGGCGATCGTCTCGGCAGCCGACATAAGCCGTTTTGCCATCCCGAGACCGCTGGCTGCCAAAACTCGAAGTGTCAGGCGGGTGCGCCGACCGCCTTGCGCATTCCCACTCCCTCACCTATGGCAACGCACCCCCCTTCACAAGGCTGCCCCGTGCTCCGCTTTATCCTCCACGCTCTGATCGTCATCATTCTGACGCTGCTCACCCAAATCGGCAGCCTCACCTATTTGATAACGCTTGCCGTCGGACCCACCTTGCGCCTGCGCCGACTTGCCGCCAACCTCGCGCTCTTTCTGCTTCTCTACGCCGACGGCACCTTCGTCGCGCACCTCACCGCGCCCGCGTTTGGCCGGGTTCCGCTTTCCTGCTTCGTCGGCACCGCCGATCCGCTGGTCATCCGCTCGCCGATCTACTGCGCGCTCAACCGCAACTACGTGACGCCTGAACTGCGCGATCTGGCAGGGGCACTCGCCGCCCACATGGATAAGCAGTTTCCCGGTACCGTTACCGTCGCGCTGGATGCGAACTTTCCCTTCGTCGACGGTTTTCCGCTGCTGCCGCATCTCTCTCATGCCTACGGCAAAAAACTCGATTTCGCCTATTATTACAAAGATGCCGAGGGCGCCTTCCTGAACGGCGCCACACGCTCCCCGATCGGCTATTTTGCCTTCGAGGAGCCCGCCCCGGGCGACGAACTGCCCTGCGCGGGTCGCCACGACTGGCTCACCACGCGTTGGGATTTCGACGCCCTGCAGCCACTCTTCCCGGACTACCAGATTGAGGAGCAGCGCACCGCGGAAGCGATCGCCTGGCTGACGACGGAAGGCGTCGCGCGCTTTGGCTTGCAGAAGATCTTCATCGAGCCGCATCTGAAGAATACGCTTGGCATCACCGACACCCATGTCCGCTTCCAGGGCTGCCGGGCCGCGCGTCATGATGACCACATTCATGTCCAGATTGAATGAGCGGCTCGCTTGCACACGGCAGGAAATCCCACCTACGCCACGGACCCGTCCCGGCCGGGTGACCACCTGACCTTTCGGTCAGGCACGGCCAAGCATCCATAGAGGCGCCCCTTTCCGGCTGCCGCCCGATTGGATATTCTCGCCGTCATTGTCCCTGAATGAGAGGTTTACTTGTGAGTGTCGGCCTGATTGCCCTCCTTGATGATGTCGCAGCGCTTGCAAAGGTGGCCGCCGCTTCTCTGGACGACGTGGTTGCCCAGGCGGGCAGAGCCGGCGCCAAGGCCGCCGGCGTCGTGATCGACGACGCAGCCGTCACGCCGCGTTATGTAACCGGCCTCTCGGCTGCGCGCGAATTGCCGATCATCGCGAGGATCGCCATCGGTTCCCTCAAGAACAAGCTGGTCTTCCTCCTGCCGGCCGCACTCGTCCTTAGCCTGCTCGTGCCGCAGGCCGTGATGCCGCTGCTCATGCTCGGTGGGCTCTACCTCTGCTACGAAGGCGCCGAAAAGGTCTACGAACTCGTCGTGCCGCACGCGGCCCATGCCCATGAGCACGCTCTCGAGACGGTCAGCATCGACCCTAAGACCTTCGAGGACGAAAAGGTCGCGAGCGCCATCAGAACCGATTTCATCCTCTCGGCCGAGATCATGGCGATCACCCTCGGCTCCCTGTCCGATTCGGGTCTGGCGACGCAGGCGCTGATTCTCGCCCTGGTCGGTACTCTGATCACGGCGGCCGTTTACGGAGTCGTCGCCTTGATCGTAAAGGCGGACGACTTCGGCCTCTGGCTTGTCCAGCGCTCTTCCCGCTCCCGGACAGGCGCGTTCCCGCGCATGCTCGGGCGCGGCCTTGTGCAGGGCATGCCCTATCTTCTCAAGGTGCTGGGTCTGATCGGGACGGCGGCGATGATCTGGGTCGGCGGCGGCATCATTGCGCATGGCGCCGAAAGCTTTGGCTTTGCCTGGCTGAGCCATCTGCTCCACGATGCCGGGGAAGGCGCCGCGCACGCAATGCCTGCCGTTAGCGGCGTGGTTTCCTGGCTGGTCCAAGCTGCCGGCTCAGGTCTCGTCGGCATCCTCCTCGGGCTTGCGACAATCCCGGCCGTCGGCTACGTCGTTGCGCCCGCATGGCGGTGGTGCGCAGCACGCCTGCGCAGGATGAGGACTGCGTAGTCGCGGAACAGATCTTGCTTACGTCGAAGCGCCGGCACCATCAATCGGCATCCCTTTCATCATACGCATGCTGCGCCGCAAAGATTGCGTCCATTTCTGCTCCGCCCAGTGAGCGAGTGCCGAAACCGTATCCCCACGCCCTATGTCATCCTGCACCCGAACTGGTTTTCCGACAACTTCCACACCTTCTGGAAACCAGGCATCGACCACTCCAGATCGCGCTTCCCGCCGCCGAAGGCAAGTCGAGTTTCATCGACGCCCGAGACATCGCGGCAAGCGGCGTGGCAGCGCTCACCTCCTCGTCCTTCGACGGCAAGGCCTTCAACCTGACCGGCCCGGAAGCGCTCTCCTATGCCGAAGCCGCCGCCATCCTCTCCGAAGCGATCGGCAAGCCCGTCACCTATAACGCCGTCTCCGACGAGGCCTTCATCGAAATGCTGACGAGGGCTGGCGTGCCGGCCGGCTATGCAAGCTTTCTCGCTTCAATCTTCTATCCCGTCCGCCAGAACTGGACGGCCGTCTTGACCGGCGACGTCGAGACGCTCACCGGCAAGGCCCGCGCTCACTGAAGTCCTACGTGGCCGACTATGCCGCCGCGCTGAAAGCATAGTTGCCGAATGAAGCGCAGGCGGCGGATCGCCGCCGTCCGCGCCGCTCCAGCCTCACCCCGAGGCGCCCCGTAGCAGCCTCGAAGGACGGGGCTGGTCGCCCCGCGCTATATGGCTCCGAAGCGCAATGCCTTAGAACGCTACCGCAACGGCAGTTCGAAGCTCCGCTTCAGTGTTTCCATCGGCACATCGGTCTTGACGTTGAGGACGCTCGGAATGCGTGTCAGGTGGTCGGCCTGAAAACGCCAGTAGCTGTGCAGATCGGCAGTGACGATCCGAAGCACGGCATCACACTCCCCTGCCGTCAGGTAACATTCCATCACCTCGGGAAAGCGCCTGACGGCTTCGGCGAACCGCAGCGTGACCTCGGCATCCTGGGTCTTGAACCACACGCGGGCGAAAACCGTCAGCCCTGCTCCGACCTTGGCCGGATCCAGTACGGCGACGTAGCGATCGATGATCCCAGCCTCTTCCAAAAGGCGCACGCGGCGCAGGCAGGGCGAAGGCGACAGCCCCACCTCTTTTGCCAGCTCGACATTCGAAATACGCCCGTCACGCTGAAGCACCCGCAGGATATGCCGATCGATCGAGTCCAAAGTGATTGGCATTTCATGGCCCCAGTTTATCTTGGAACGGCATAACATGCCAAATCTTCGCAATTCTCAGGAAGCTTCGCAAGCTCATTGCGTATGAGCTGGCCTATTGTTCCATTGGTCAAATCGGAGAGGGACTGGTGGCGAAAAAAATAGAGAAAATCGTGCTCGCTTATTCGGGCGGGCTGGATACCTCGATCATCCTCAAATGGTTGCAGGAGACTTACGGATGCGAGGTCGTGACCTTCACCGCCGATCTGGGTCAGGGCGAAGAACTCGAGCCGGCGCGGTCGAAGGCGGCAATGTTCGGGGTCAAGGATGTCCGCATCGTCGACCTGCGTGAGGAATTCGTCCGCGACTTTGTCTTTCCGATGCTGCGGGCCAACACCCTCTACGAGGGTCAGTATCTCCTCGGCAGCTCCATCGCCCGGCCCCTGATTGCCAAGCATCTGGTCGCCATAGCCCGGGAGGTCGGCGCGGACGCCGTTGCCCACGGCGCGACAGGCAAGGGCAACGACCAGGTCCGCTTCGAACTGGCCGTCGATGCGCTCGATCCGTCGATCGGGGTCATTGCTCCATGGCGTCGATGGAACATCCGCTCCCGCACCCAGCTACTGGAATATGCCGAGAAGCATCGGATCCCTGTGCCGAGCGACAAGCGGGGCGATGCGCCGTTCTCGATCGACGCCAACCTGCTGCACACCTCGACCGAAGGCAAGATTCTCGAAGATCCGGCGGCGATCGCCCCCGCTTATGTTTACCAGCGCACCGTCGATCCGCTCGACGCCCCTGATACCCCCGAGACCATCACCATCGGTTTCGAGAGCGGCGACCCGGTTTCCCTGAACGGCCAGGCGATGACGGCGGCAACACTGCTCACCGAACTCAATGGCCTCGGCGGCCGGCATGGCGTCGGGCGGCTCGATCTCGTGGAAAACCGCTTCGTCGGCATGAAGTCGAGGGGCGTGTACGAGACGCCGGGAGGAACGATCCTTCTTGCGGCGCATCGCGGGATCGAGTCGATCACGCTCGATCGTGCCGCCGCACATCTGAAGGATGAGATCATGCCCCGCTACGCCGAGCTGATCTATAACGGCTTCTGGTTCGCGCCCGAGCGGCACATGCTGCAGGCGCTGATCGACCGAAGCCAGGCCCTCGTCAACGGCGAGGTGACGGTCAGGCTCTACAAGGGAAGCGCCTCGGTTATTTCCCGCAGCTCGCCCTGCTCACTATATTCCGCCGACCTCGTCACCTTCGAGGAAAGTTCCATCGCTTATGATCATCATGATGCCGAAGGCTTCATCAAGCTCAATGGACTGCGGCTCAGGAATTGGGCTGCCCGCCATACACGGTGAGCGGCTGATCTTAACTCGGCAGCGCCATCTCTCAGCATCCACCAATGCCTTCATCGAAGGCATTGCTCCTAACGCTTCGAGTGCTTGTTGGAGCGCACTATGCGGATCTCGCTCGCGCGGCCGAACTACTGCCCCACCCATGGGAAACCGAGGAAGCTAATTCAAACGATTTTAAAAACCCCACCAAAAGCTAATCGATTTTAATTTTATCATTCAAATTTTCTTGTTGCGGCGCAAGAGAATTTAACCATTAATTTCCGCAGATGCTCAGTATGTTCGTTGAGGAACCCGCATGACTGTGACATTTCCGTTGACCGAGAAGCGCGACGCAGAAGCGCTGCTGAAGCACTTGACGGCGCACAAACTTAGCTTTCCCGGAAACTGCGTCGTATCGCTCAAGGCGCACGTCGCCCACGTCTCATCCTCTCATACAACAGCGCTCGGCACCGCCCGTACCGCCTGGTAGGATTGAATGTTCCCACCTTTGCCGGGTGCCTGGGTTCTGATGATGGAGGCGTTTTGCCGCTGAGAGTCCTTCCCACCTCATCGGTCTGATCCACTTCTTCTGCCAGCGGGAGAAGAAGAGCATGACGCTATCGTTTCGTTCCAGCAGAAGAAGGAGGCAGGACGCGTTTCACGAGAAATCTTGGATACTCATCCCGGCTGACAATCGTTGCTGTACCGGTAAAAATTCCTATTCCGGCCGTCGCCGATGGCGATGAAAAACCCGGCGCTGCGGCCGCACGATAGGAAATCATATCTCGTCATGACTATTCTGATACCAATGCCCTATCTCAAACAAGCCATGCTCGCCGCGGCCATGATGCTGGCGACAATGATGGCATTCCTGCCTCAGGCGCATGCAGAGCCATGCGAACAGGAAACTTTCGACCAAGCGGCGTACGTCGTTTGCACGCTGGAAGCAGGAAAAGCCGACCTGCGCCTGTTCTGGAAGGGCGCCGATGGCCAACCATACCGCGCTTTTTCACGCTTGGCCGAAGCCGTTCGCGCCGAGGGGAAAACGTTGGCCTTGGCCATCAATGCCGGAATGTACCGGGCCGATTTTTCGCCGATGGGACTATATGTCGAAAACGCCAGAGAATTGAAATCCGCCAATACCGCAGGGGCCGGAGGCCCCCCCGGTCAGGTGCCGAATTTCTACAAGAAACCGAACGGCGTGTTCTTTCTTGGTGAAGTGGGCGCCGACATACTCCCGACCGATGAATTTCTGAGGCGTGCCCCCAAGGTGCGGTTCGCCACGCAGTCCGGCCCAATGCTCGTCATCGCCGGCAAGCTGAACCCGATCTTCATCCCCGGCTCGACAGACCGGACCCGCCGAAGCGGGGTCGGCGTCTGCGCGGGTGGCGCGGTTCGCTTCGCAATCAGCGAAGACGGGGTCAATTTCCACGATTTCGCACGGCTCTTCCGCGACCGACTGCAATGCCCTGACGCGTTGTTTCTCGATGGCGGACGAGGTGTTGGGCTTTACTATCCAGCATTAGACCGCAACGATTGGTCCTGGCATGGCGGCTATGGTCCGATCTTCGGGCTTGTGGAATAGGCACGACGAATTCGGCCCTTATCGAGACCCACAGCGCCGTCAGCCGGCCCTTGCATTTGACCGAAGTCGATATCGACCATGACCCCGTAGTGTGCTCGGCCATATTCCATCCACCGGCTGATCGCGGACGCGTTCGCAGGACCGGATTTCCGCCCGCGGGCACTTCGACCTATAGGGCAGAGGTCTTTTGAGGAGAGGCCTTGTTGCCGCCGTAGGTCATTCGGTCAGCCTTCAGGCGAGCCGGCGATGGTTACTCGATTGTCTTCGGGAATGAAGCCTCCAGTCGTTACGCCGTCGATGGTCGCCGAATGCCCCAGATGACTGTCAGATTGATTGCTTCACCGCCATCGACGTCAGCGCCATGGCGATGACCACCCCTCGGAACGGCCACAGGCCCGTGAAAGGCAGCGGCCGAGCGATCGAAGTGCCAATTGCGGTCGTTGCGTGATTGAGGCAGGATGCAGCCGTTGAACGGGGAAGTGGATCCGAGCGCTCATGCTGACGGGCTCATGTCATTGCGGCAAGACGGGCTGGACCTTCGAAGGCGATCCGGGATCGATCACCGCCTGCAACTGCACCCTCTGCCGACGCTACGGCACGCTCTGGGCCTATGATTACGAAGGAGAGCGGATCACCCTTATCGGCCAGACCGCCTCTTATACCCGGTCCGGCAGGGCAGCGTCGTCGCTTGAGATCTTATTCTGCCCATCCTGTGCCTGCGTCTTGAGTTGGCGCGGTCTGCGCCTGCAAAAGAATGGCCGCCGCCGCATGGCGGTCAACATGCGGCTTGCACCGCCGGAACTCGTCGCCGATCTCCCCATCGATCATTTCGACGGGCTCGACACATTCAAAGATCTTCCCTCCGACGGGCGCTGCGTACGCGATCTCTGGTTCTGACAGCCCGACATCTGTCGGCCTCGGGCGGGCGATGGCGCCTCAACCGCGCCGAGCCGCCTCGATCGCCGCGACATCGATCTTTCTCATCGACATCATCGCGTCAAATGCACGCTTTGCCTGATCACCACCCGCCGAGAGCGCTTCTGAGAGGACACGCGGTGTAATCTGCCAGGACAAACCCCATTTGTCCTTGCACCAGCCACACTCGCTTTCCTGGCCGCCATTACCGACGATGGCGTTCCACAAACGATCGGTTTCTTCCTGATCCTCCGTAGCGATCTGAAACGAGAAGGCTTCACTGTGTTTGAATGCAGGGCCGCCGTTCAGACCGATGCAAGGGATACCCGCGACAGTGAATTCAACAACCAAAACATCTCCCTGCTTACCGTCAGGATAATCTCCCGGCGCCCGAGTGACAGCACCCACCGCGCTGTCGGGAAACGTCGCGGCATAAAAGCGGGCCGCGTCTTCAGCGTCTTTGTTGTACCATAGGCAGATCGTGTTTTTTGCCATTGCGGCGGTCCTTCCCTCTTGGTTTGCAATTCTACTGAAATAAGAGAGAGATCGCCTTTCTCCAGCCTATGCATGTTATTTCGGCAACGGCCTTGCGTCCTCGCCGCAAAAGGGTGTCAGAGTGGCAAGCATCGTCTGCGCGCGATTGAAAGGGCCGAAGCCATGCACAAGTTCACCGTTACCCTCACCCGCGAGATCGAGGCCGATACCGCCGAGGAGGCAGCCTTGCTCCTGTATCAGGAACTTTCGAAGGGACCTGTCCCTGACCGCTACTCGGTCACCGACGAGACGAAGGTGACCATGGAGGTAAATCTCGACCGGAACAAGGCTGATGAATTCGCCAGCATCGATCACACCGCCGATCCCGGCAACTGGTAAGGCCAGTCGTTCACAGGGACGGTCGCAACAAATCCCCTGCTTTACGCCGGCAGCGTAATTGCGGTAGGTCCAGAATGCCGTTCCGGCGCGAACCCCGGATGCAAGCGGCCGCTCCATCGTAAATATTCCAGCCAAGGAAAACACGTGACCTCCCCTGTCAAAATAGCCGTCGCCGGCGCGAACGGCCGCATGGGTCGCACCATACTGCCGCTGCTCGCGGCCGATCCGGCTTTTGTCGTCATCGGCGGCATCGGCCGCCCCGGCTCCGCCGGTGAAGGGTTGATCGACCGTGCGGCCGCAATTGCTGCCGCCGACGTGATCCTGGATTTCACGACGGGAAATGCCGCCGCCGAACTCGCCGGCCTCTGTGCCTCGGCAGGCGGGCCGGCCCTGGTGATTGGAGCGACAGGTTTCGAGCCAAATGATATCCAAAGGATCGCAGCCGCCGCCCAAACGATTCCGATCCTGCGCTCCGGCAACTTCTCCATCGGCGTCAACATGCTGGTCGGCCTCGTCGCCCAGGCGGCGCGCGCTCTTCCCGAGCATGACTGGGATATCGAAATCCTCGAAGCCCACCACAACAGGAAGATCGATGCGCCGTCCGGTACGGCGCTGATGCTCGGTGAAGCGGCCGCCGAGGGCCGCGGCGTTTCCCTCGCATCCGTCGAGCGGCGTGGGCGCGACGGCGTCACCGGCGAGCGACTGCCCGGCGAGATCGGCTTCGCCGTCCTGCGCGCCGGCGGGATCGTCGGAGAACACAGCGTCCTTTTCGCCGCCGCCGAGGAAGTCGTGACGCTGTCGCATTCGGCTCTCGATCGCGGCATGTTCGCCCGCGGCGCGCTTGCCGCCGCCCGCTGGATTGCAGGGCGCGCACCCGGCGAATATGGCATGCGGGATGTGCTGGGCCTGACGGCAGAAGGCGCAAATAGATAGAATGAACAGAGGCTTGAAGGGCGTCTTTGACTCAATGTCTACACCGACACCCCACCCTATCGAGCACCGCCGCGGCGACGACGACTTCAGTTCCGGCAAGGCCTACGGAGCAGAACAGCGTTATCTCTTCGGGCGATCTCCGCCCTGACGCTTTCCCGGCAATGATGTCGGCGAGATCGACCAGGCGGCTGTCGCTGCCGGAGCCTGTCAGGAAAAAGGGCGATGGGTATGCGCGCGCTTGTTCGGGAGAATCCGTCGCGATCACGGCCGCCGCGTCTGCGAGATCCAAGCCGAGTTCGTATCCGTGAAGCGTTTTCGGGCCGACAGTGTTGACGTGCGCGCCGGCCTTTAAATCGCCCGCATGGAGGACGGGCGTTTGGCTTGTCGTCGCGCAGATGACGATATCGGCCTCATCAACGGCTTTCGAGACGCTATCGACAGGCTCCGCCTTAAGACCCAGGGCGAGCTGCATCTCGCTTGCAAAGGCAGCACGATTTTTCTCATCGCGGCTATAAACGCGGGCGTGATCGAGGTTGCGAACGGCGGCAGCCGCTGCAAGCTGGGTTCGCGCCTGCGCTCCGCTGCCGATTATGCCGACGATTTTGGCGTCAGGCGCGCCGAGATGCCGGATCGCCAAACCTCCGATCGCGCCAGTCCTGAGGCTTCCCAGGAGCGATCCGAGAACGATCCCTTTGAGCCTGGCGTCGTCGGCCGGCCATACGGCGACGATCTGCGCATGCTCAGCCCCATCGAATGTGTCGTAGACGCGAAAACCCGCGAGCGGCTTCTCGCCCATGATATCGCCAACGGTAAAAACGAGATCGCCTCGATCAGGAAACGACACATGATGCCTCGGTGGCGAGATCAACCGGTTGGCGGCCCTGGCATGGAAGGCGGTCTCCAGCGCGTCGATCGCGACCGCCATCAACCCGCTATCGTCAATGTCCTTGTCCATCAGGATTTTCATCACGGCGACCTCCGATTCAGGCTGCATCCTGCAACCCCAATCCCACTTGAGGTCAAGAGGCCGATGGTCCGCCGCGCCGCGACGGCCTAACCCATCAGCCGCCGCGCCATCATCACATCGTCGATCTCCCGGCCATCCTCCAGCACGCCGCCGGGGATACGGCCGATTTCGGCAAAACCTTGCCGCTGGTAGAACCGTATCGCCGCCGTATTTTCGGCGCTGACGAAGAGTTCCAATTGACGGATGCCGATATTGCGCGCGTGATCGGAAATCGCCTCCAGTAGTTTGACGGCAAGGCCCGTTCCGCGCAGCTTGGCGCGGACATAGACCATGACGATCGTGGCGCGGTGGGCCATCTTGCTCGACCGCTGCTGAAACAAGCCCATGATGCCGACGGGCTCGCCTTCGCGAAAGGCTATGAAAACCGGCTCGCTCAGCCGATCGCGCCACTCCTGCAGAGACAGAATTTCCCAGTCTTCGTAGCGGCTGGCAAAGGAGGACGGCTCGGCGCGGAGCGCTTCCAGGCGGATATGCCGGAAAGCCTCCACCTCGTCTGCACCTATGAGCCTGATCGTCACGCCGCCTGCATCCATCGCCACCTCCCGGAATATCGGAGATATGTTGTCGCAGCCGGCTGCAGTGGATGCAACCCGGAAGCGCGAGTTCGATTGGCGCCTGGCCCTACCGCGGCCCGCCAACACACAAGAGAGCCTGTGAATCTATCGATTTTACAATTTTTCGATGCGAGTTAAATCAATGGCTCAGCTCTTTCGAAAACGACGAAATCCAAAAGATTCACAGACTCTGAGGTGCCAGCAGGGGCCTCGAAGGATCATCCTGACGGCGGGTGCATCGGCGGTTGATGAATGCAAGAAGCAGCGTTGAGCCGCGTGCTTCGAGGCTCCGCCCTCGCGGGCCGCACACCTCAGCATGAGGAGCCTTGGAGAAGGCCGTGCCCGAATGGCAGCGCCAACTCTACCTACTGCGCCGGCGTTCCCACCCGGCCGCCTTTGCGCACGCCCGATTGATCGGGCTGCGCCTCCGGCTGATTGCCAAGCCGCAGATCCCATTGGTTGGGAGGCCGCATGGCGGGCTGGTCTGTCGTCGGTTCGCGGGTCGACCGCACGATCAGATCATCCGGTTCGAAGGCCGTTTGATCGCCAGGTCTCTCCATCTGAACCGGCGCAATCTGGTGGAAGACGACGAGAAGAATTATCCCGACTACCGAGCACACGAGCGCATAGAGAATGAAATATTTCAGTGCATATCCCTCGCTGATCGACAGAGCGGCCTTGACAGCGGCGCGAATGATATTTCGTACATCATTGATGGATACTTCGAAAGAAGGCAATAGATTTCAGCAGATCCTTAGAAAATTTCGAAAACAGCCACATAAAATCAATATTTATTGGAGAAAATCGTCTTTCTCTTCCCGTAACGCTTGATTTATTCAACATCGCAGCAAAGACCGCGATCCATACTGCAACAGCTCAACCTCGCTTATATCGCATCCGGAATTCACGGGGGCTGCAGCCCTCGCGCTCACGAAAGACGCGAGAGAAATAGAACGGGTCTTCGATGCCGACCATGGCTGCGATGGTTTCGATCTTCTCGTCTGACATGGCGAGCAGTTGCTTGGCCTGGTCCATACGCGCTCGAAGCTGGAAGGCCTTTGGCGGCATGCCCGTTTCGGCTATGAATTTACGCCGCAGCGTGGCCGGCGACATGCCGTGCTCGGAGGCAAACGAGGCAAGGTCGAGCGGCTGCAGCGCCCTGCCCCGCAGCGTCTCGACGAGATCGGCGGACGCACCCTCGCCTTCGCGACCTGCAGCAGCGCTCGCCTGCCGCGCGGCGGTGATGACGATACGATGGAGCGCCAATGCCGCCGAGGCCTGTCCTAGATGGCTGTCGTCGACGAGATCGGCATGCAGCCGCCCGAAGAGCCGCACCACCTCCTCGCGATGGCGCAGCGTCACGAGGGGATGACGCTCGCCAATCAGCCGCATCCGCACGAAATCCCGCGTGAACGAACCTTCAAACAGCGCCCAGCGCTCGTCCCATCCAGCTTCGTCAGGCCCATAGGAATGCGAGCGGTTCGGAAACAACCAGAAGAGCGCCGGCCCCTCCACGGGTTGGCGCCCGCCCGCAGCGGTTTCGAGAAACCCCCGCCCGCGCTCCACCAGCACGGCCGCAAAGCTCGGCAGCCTCCTGTCCTTCACGGCATGGCGCGCATGCTGCCTGCCGCTGCCCGTCACAGCAAGCCCGCCGGCCGCGGCAAGGGGAGATCGATAGATGGCCTCTGCTTCTCTCATGAGCGAAAAATCCAGCTGCAGCTTTCCTCCATGGCGATCGGCCCACGCAACCGACAAGCTGGAGGCAGGTAAGTCAAAGCAAGGATGATTGTAATGTCAATTGTCGCGAATGCTGCCGGGATGGAAGTGATGCAATCGCCCCTCGCTGCCCGTGGCAAGACAATCCCTGCAGAAAGGCTCGGCCTGCTGACGCAGACCGATCCTGCCATAGGCGTCGAGGCCATCCGCCGCCGCTATGAGGAGGATGGTTATGTCTGGCTGAAGGGCCTTCTGCCGAGCGCCGAAGTGATCGATTTCCGCCGCTGGGTCTTCGCCCACCTCGCCGAAACCGGCCTGCTGGCGCCCGGCCATGATTTCGCACTTGGCATCGCGGCCGCCGAAGGCTTCGACTGGAACCTCGCCAACCGCCGCCTAATGTCGATCGTCCGCTCCGCCGCCTATGAAGGCTTCTGCGCCCAACCGCGGCTCGTCAGCTTCATGGACGCCTTTCTCCAGGGCATCTCCTATCTCCATAAACGCAAGCTGATGCGCTATGTCCAACCCGGCACGGCGGTGGCGACCCCCGCCCATTACGACCTCGTCTATCTCCGCGGCGGCACCAGCCGGCTCGTCACCGCCTGGATCCCGATCGGCGACACCCCCGCCGAAATGGGCGGCCTCGTCTATCTCGAAGGCTCGCATGCGCTCGGCCGCAGGATGGAGGCGGAATTCCAGGCGAACAGCGGCACTCTCTCGCCGGAAGAGCGGATCAGCGCCTATAACAGTCACATGGCCGAAGGCGGCTGGATCTCCAAGGACCTGCCTGATATAGCCGAGCGCTTCAACGCCCGCTGGCTCGCCGCCGATTACGAGGCTGGCGACGTCGTGCTGCACTCCCCCTACATAATCCACGCCGCCACGAACAACGAAGACCGCACCCGGCGGCTGCGCCTCTCCACCGACATCCGCTACCAGAACGTCGACGACGAAATCGATGCCCGCTGGAGCAACCACTGGAGCCTTGGGGATATGCTGTAAGCCTTTGGCCCCGCGGCGCAACGCTTCAGCCGAAGCCAAACCCGCCTGGATCGATTCTTCGCGAACCAAGACAGCGACGGCGATATCGGATAGACTTGCCGGCGCCGGCAGCTTGCCTGGAGGCGGTCCCCAGTGACGGGCGGGCGTCCGGCGGAGGGGGATCGCATGTCGGCAATCGCATCTCTGTTTCAGGAAGCCGCGCGGCTTGCAGCCGGGTTTCGTGAGCGCGCGCCGGCCCGGCATGTGCCCCGGCACAACTATGCCGCTTCGCTCGCCACCTTCGACGAGCCGCTGCCGGCGGCCGGCGCCGATATGGCCGATGTCATCAGGCAGCTCGCCGCGAACGCGGAGCCCGGCCTGCATTTCACCACGGGCCCACGCTTCTTTGGCTGGGTCATCGGCGGCTCTCATCCGGTCGGCGTGGCGGCCGACTTCCTGACCAGCGCCTGGGGCCAGAATGCCGGAAACCACGTCGCCGCCCCGGCGGCGGCCGCAGTCGAAACGGTCTCGGCGAGATGGCTTCTCGACATCCTGAAGCTGCCGGCCGAAAGCTCTGTCGGCTTCGTCACGGGAGCCACGGTCGCCAATTTCACCTGCCTTGCCGCTGCCCGCGGCGAGGTGCTGCGCAAGGCTGGCTGGGATGCGGACGCAAAAGGCCTGTTCGGCGCGCCCGAGATCACCGTGCTGATCGGCGACGACGCCCACACGACGGTCTTCTCGGCGCTTCAATTCCTCGGCCTCGGCCATGACCGCGTGCTGCGCCTGCCGACCGATCCAATGGGCCGGATCGATCCGGCTGTACTCAGCGACGCGCTTGCCCCGGTCAGCAGCCCCTGCATCGCCATTCTCCAGGCCGGGCAGATTAATACTGGCGCTTTCGACGACTTCATCCGCCTGACCCCGGCGCTGAAGGAAAAAGGCGCCTGGGTGCATGTTGACGGCGCCTTCGGCCTCTGGGCGCAGGCTTCGGAGAAATTCAGCCACCTCAGCCGCGGCATCGAGGCGGCCGATAGCTGGGCGACGGACGGCCACAAATGGCTGCAAACGCCCTATGACTGCGGCTATGCGATCGTGCGCAGCGAGCTTGCCCACCGCCGCGCCATGACGATCGCCGCCAGCTATCTGCCATTCGCAGCAGAGGGCGAGCGCGACCCCTCCCATTACGTGCCGGAGCTTTCCCGGCGCGCCCGCGGCTTCGCCACCTGGGCGATGTTGAAACATCTCGGCCGCGACGGCATCGCCGCCCTCATCGACCAATGTTGCGCGTCGGCCCGCCTGCTGGCCGAGTACCTCCAGCGTGAACCCGGCATCACCATCCTGAACGAGATCACGCTGAACCAGCTGATCCTCCGCTTCGCCGCCGACAGCCCGGACGATCAAAGCGACGCGATCACCCGCAAGACCATCGCAAAGATCTGTGAAGACGCCACCCTCTTCGCCGGCGGCGCCAAATGGCGCGGCCGCGACGTTATGCGGCTCTCCGTCACTAATTTCCAGACGAACGCAGACGAAGCCCGGCTGGCCGCCGACAGCATCATCGCTGCCTTCCGCAGTGTCAGCCGCGACTGACCTTGTTCCACTTGCAACCTCAGCCATTGACGCCTTCCCGAGCAGTAATACGGTCCTCACTTCAGCACTGAGAATTCAACCAGCCCCTCCCTCGCCACGTGTCCTCAACGGTTCCCATGTCTCGATATCTCCCCGCGATTGCCGCTCTTCTCACGCTGATTCCAGCCACCGGCGATGCCAGTGAGGCGCGTGGAAAATCGACGCCTCCTCCTGCGAAGGGCTGCGTGGAGATCGGCGGAACGGTACTACCAGGAATGGTCGGAGGCCCAGCCTATGCGGCAGCCGAGCTAAAATGCGGCGCAAAGCTTTTGCTGGTGCTTCGACGCCAGACCGCCATGAATGGAAGTCTCCCCGTCTGGACCGTGATTGACCAGGTAACGATCTCAAAGCCGAGCCCCCACCACGAACTTCTGCAGCCGGCCTTTTGCTCATCGAGGCGGTTTCCTGATGCCGCCATCTTTGCACTCGGCAGGATGGCGGAACAGCCAGATGGCTCTTATCGATCCGAGAATCTGGTCAAAGCCTGGCGATTCGACATCACGCGCGAAAGGCTGGCCTCCATCCCCATCGATGGCGTGCTATGTGCGTTGGACGGGATTGATTGACGATCGGTGCGCCGATTCCAACGATAAGCCGCCCCTCCTTCGAGGCGCAGCCTCCAAACCTCAGCACCAGGGCCGACCGTTGGGCCAGGTGCCAACGGCTTCATCGTCGAACGGCAACGACCGAACTGGCGCGGTAGCGTGACAGCTGGACGCGGTTGGATTGGTTGCCGCCGAAGAGATAGACGTACTGGCGCCGCTGATCGAAGTGATCGAACAGGCTGACATGGAACCGCCTGCCGCTTCGGATCACAACGACATCTCCCCGCCTTGCCGAGCGAAAGAAGACAGGTTTGCCGAAGCTTTTCCAGGAAACTGCCATATTGGGATTGGGCGGCGGCTGGCGTGACGATCGTTTGGCGACAAAGGCGAGGAATGCTCCGCACCACGACGTTCTGCGGGGATTGATGCTGAGAAATGAAATAGAACGTTCGTGCATGCGATTATATTTCGAAGCCGTGACGAGCATGTCGGCCTCACATGGCACGGCAAAAACCGTGAGGGCTAGGACGAGAATAATTTTCATTGTTTCTCACCATTGTTTGGATAATTTCAAACATCCGAAATGTGGCGAAGAAAAAATCGCGGCTGGAACGTATATTTGAATCATGGCCGCAATTAGAAGCAATTTGACCGCGTATTTTTTCCTGTATTAAAGAAATAAAACTTAGGCGAACCGGCGACGGTACCCGCAAAACGGACGAATATTGGCAATCTCCAAACACTCAGCTGGCGAAGTCGACAAATTGAGAATTCGATGTTGGGGGTGACGAAAACCCGGTGCCATATGGGAGCCGAAGCGGAACAATCCGCCGGAATCTCGCAACGATCCGATGGAACGGCATTAGTTACGATGGGATTTATATTTCCAGGATCGCATCGAATACTTCGAATGCAGTGCGTATTTTTACCGGCCGTCTTCGATCTGACTCGATCGCAAACTCAGGCTTTAGCTGAAATCGCGCTCAATTCCTCCAGATCGAGATCCCGTTCCAGCTCCTCCAGCGTCTCGTCGTCGATATCACCGGCGCGGTGGAGCCGAATGAGTTCCCGACGGCCGGTCGCAACCGCCTCGAGAACAACATCAAAATGGGCGTGGAGCATCGGGATATAATGTTCCGTTCTCGCGGCGTAATCGACGATAGCGGTGGCTCGGCGTTGGTATCGCTCCAGCAATTGCGGGTGGATGAGATTTCCCTCAGGGTCGTATGCCAGGTTTTGGACGGTTCCAAGCTGCGCCTGCGCCATGGCGGCTTCGGCCTGACTCATTGTGAGACGCGCCCTTTCCGTCTCCGGCTCCACCAGCCGCGCCCAGGCAATAATCCGCCCCAAACTCGTTCCCTGGACGAGCACGGTTCCAACAATGACGGCAAATGATGTTGCGAGGATGAAGTCGCGGCCGGGGAATTCTTCTGGCAGGCTGAGCGCCAGGGCAAGCGTCACCACGCCCCGCACGCCGGCCCAGCTGAGGACGGTGGCGCCGCCGGCGCCCAGCGGCTTGGCGCATTTGAACCCCAGCGGAGCACAAAGCCGGATGACGATATCTGAGGCGAAGACCCATGCAAAGCGGGCGATCACGAGCGTGACGAGGATCGCCAGCATCGGCAGTCCCATGGTGGCAATCACTGTGGCGAAACCGCCGCCGCGCTCGACGACATCGCGCAGCGACAGCCCGATCAATGTGAAAACAGAAGCTTCCATCAGGAAGATCATCACAGTCCAGAACGACGTGCCTCGCATGCGCGTTGCGGCCGAGAATACGGTGTGCTGGTGCCAGGAAGCGATCAGACCCGTGGTAACCGTGGCAATGACGCCGGAAACGTGCAGCAATTCGCCGAGCAGATAGGAAATCCAGGCGAGCAGCACAGTGGCGGCGATGATGAGATATTCGTCGCCCAGGCGCCGGACGAATTTCACCCACACCGTTCCGACAACGACGCCGACGACCATGCCGCCGAGCGCCAGCACAAGGAAGCTGGCAGCCGCCTCCATCGCGCTGAAACTTCCCGTTGCGGCGGCGGCGACGGCAAAGCGAAATAGAACCAGACCGCTCGCATCGTTCAGCAAGCTCTCGCCTTCCAGCAGAATTTGCAGCCGCCGCGGCAGCCTGACGCGCTCCAGCACGGCGCGGGCCGACACCGCATCAGGCGGTGCAACGATCGCGCCAAGTGCTGCACAGGCGGCCCAGGGAAGTGACGGAAAGAGAAGATGGGTCACGACGGCCACGACGGCACAGGTGAAGAATACTGCTCCGACGGCGAGCGAGGCAATGCCGATCATATGGCGCCGCAGCCGCACGAGAGCGATGGCCCAGGCGCCGTCCATCAAGAGCGGTGGCGGAAGATGACAAGCACCAGCCCGGGATCTACGGTGATCGCCGGTAGCCCCGGCACGAAGGCCAGCAGAGCGCCGCCGGCCAGCAGCGCAACGGACGGTGGCAAACCCAGCCTGTGAGCAGCGTAATGCAGCGCGATGATCGCGAGAAACATCGCAATGACCAGCTCGAACAATTGAGTGGGTTCCATCTCACTCGCCCCCTGCCTAAAAACTGATTTCGAATGCCTACTATATTATTTTCCGGGCCGAAATCGCTTCATTCCGAACTCCTCGCGGCAGGCATGTCGGGGCCGACAGTCATGCTTCGCTTCGCCACGAAAAGATTGCACCGACACGAATTTACTTGCCCTTCTCCAATGCGGCATATGTTTCTGTCTGTAAGCAAGAGGCGTGAGCGGGGAAACATGACTTCAACACATGCGGACAAGAGCAGTGACCTCGGCAGTCGGAGCGGCTTTGTCGGATTGGTCGTCGGTGCAGTCGGCGTCGTATATGGCGATATCGGCACCAGCCCGCTCTACGCCTTTCGCGAGGCGCTCAGGCCTTTTGCTGCCGATGGCATACACGAGCCGGAAGTGATCGGCCTGATCTCTCTGATGGTCTGGACGCTAACCGTTATCGTGACTTTCAAATATGTGCTGTTCCTTCTCAGGGCGGACAATGACGGCGAAGGTGGTACCCTCTCGCTTCTTGCCCTCCTGATGAAGAAGATGGGACGAAACGTGCCGGTCCTGTTCTTCGCCGGGCTGATCGGGGCAGCCCTCTTCATCGGCGATGCAATGATCACGCCTGCCCTCTCGGTCATGTCAGCGCTCGAAGGTCTGAAGCTGGTCACGCCGACCTTTGCCGATTATGTCCCGCTCGCCTCGGCTGCGATCATGATCGTTCTCTTTGCCGCGCAGTCGAGGGGGACTGCAGCTGTCTCCATGTTTTTCGGGCCGATAACGGTCTTATGGTTTCTGGCCATGGCTGCCGGCGGCTTGATCCATATCGGCGACGACTGGAGGATTTTGGCCGCCCTCAATCCGATCAATGCGCTTTCGTTCCTCGCTCATGCAGGCACGGTCGGCCTCATCGTGCTCGGCGCCGTTTTTCTGACGGTGACGGGTGCCGAAGCGCTCTATGCCGATCTCGGGCATTTCGGCCGCCGCCCCATCCAGACGGCGTGGTTCGTACTCGTCTTTCCTGCATTGCTTCTGAACTATATCGGCCAGGGCGCGCTCGTTCTCGCCCATCCCGAAACGGCCACCAACCCATTCTTTCTGATGTATCCGGATTGGATCCTGTTGCCAGTTGTCATACTGGCGACGATGGCGACGATCATCGCCAGCCAGGCCGTCATCACCGGCGCTTTTTCTCTCGCCCGCTCGGCGGTTCATCTCGGCTTCCTGCCGAGGCTGCGGATCAAATTCACGTCCGAGACCAACACGGGCCAAATCTACGTACCGAGCGTCAATCTCCTCCTGCTGGTCGGCGTGCTGATGCTGATCTTTTCCTTTGGCGACTCCGAGTCGCTGGCGACTGCCTACGGTATCTCGGTGACTGGAACCATGGTCATCTCGACCATGCTGTCCTTCCAATTCCTGCGGGCTGTCTGGGGCTACTCGCTCATGCTCGCCGCCATGCTGCTGCTGCCGCTCTTCATTATCGAAGTCTTGTTCCTGGCAGCCAATCTGCTGAAGATCCACGATGGCGGCTGGGTTCCGGTCGCCCTGGCGCTGGCAATCATGATTTTGATGTGGACTTGGACCCGGGGGCAAGCCTACCTCAAGAGACTGCGGGCCAACAACGAAATTCCGCTCGATTCCTTCATCCGGTCGATCGAGCGGAAGTCGGATCATTCACCGGTTACCGTTCCGGGAACGGCGGTTTTTCTTACCAGCGTGCCAGACCGGACGCCGAACGTTCTGCTCCACAATCTCAAGCACAATCATGTGCTGCACGAACAGAACGTCATCCTGACTGTCTGGACCGAGGACGAACCCTATGTTCCCGACAACAGGCGCATCAAGATAAGCCAACTCTCGCCGCGTTTCGTGCGTCTCGATATCACTTTCGGCTTCATGGACGATCCTGATGTCACCAGGGCGCTGGCGCTCTGTAGAGAAGGAGGTTTCAAGTTCGAGATCATGAAAACGTCCTTCTATCTCGGCCGCCGCAACCTCGTCAGGACGCCGAACACCGGCCTGCCCGGCTGGCAGGAACGCATATTCATGGCGCTGGAAGGCTTTGCCATCGATCCCTCCGACTATTTCAACCTGCCGTCAAACCGCGTTGTCGAGCTTGGCGAACAGGTTGCCATCTAAGGTCTGATGGCATCGCCCTGCTGCGCGCCGACAGCCTCGTCACCTTGATCATTGCCGGGATTTAACTAGAAGTGCCGGCCTATCCCCCTTACACGCCAGGTCTTGAGACAAAGGAGGACATATGAAGAGGCGCACTCTTGTACTTGGCGGCGCCGCGATTGCCGCATCCTCGGTTGTTGCGACGGCAATCTGGCCGCGGCGGCATGCCGCGGCGGCAGCCAGGACGTTCGACTGGAAGGGCACTGATTTTCTGAGCGGCGGCACCAAGTCTGTCGCCTTGGAAAAGCTGCCCGCGCCGCTCTTCCGCACTCGCCCGAATTGCGTCGTGACCCTGGCCCAGACCCGTGGCCCCTGCCATGTCAACGACGTCCCGGCCCGCCAAGACATCTCTGAAGGAGAAGCCGGACTGCCGTTGCGGCTGGCCCTCCGTATCGTCCATGCCGCCGACTGCCGGCCGGTCGAAAACGCCGATATCGAAATCTGGCATCCCGATCACCGTGGCATCTATTCCGGCCGAGAGGCTGCGAAGATGTGTACGCTTGGTGACGCCGAGGCAATCAGCGGGCTCGCATTTCGCGGTCGCCAACTGACCGACGAGGCCGGGCAGGCAAGTTTTTTGACCGCCTATCCGGGATGGTATAGTGGCCGCACGCCGCATGTTCATTGCCGCATCCTCGCAGACGGCAAGGAGCTTCTCGTCAGCCAGCTCTATTTCGACGACGCCCTGAGTGACATCATCTATGGTGAGCATCCCGACTATCGTGAACGCCCTCGCCGCGATACGCGCAACGACAATGACGGCCTCATTCCGCAGGACGCTACCGATCACATCTTCGATTTTGAGAAGCTCGATGGCGGCGTGCTTTCCGCCACGATTACGATCGGCCTCTCTTCCTGAGCCGATAGCGACGAGCGACAAGAGGCCCTTTCTCCGAACGCTGCTCGGCGATCTCTCTGATGCCGCCACGGCTTCTCCCCGTAGCGGCGATGCGCCCGGCTATCTCAGTGCAGCATGCCGTGTTCAAGGATAGAGATGATCAGAGGGTCTGCTTCTGAATGATTCAACGGCTGAGGCGTCATCTCATGGTGTGAAATTTCGCTGCCGTTTTCCTGGCCAGCAAGATCGGCGGCTTCGATGGTGACGCCGTGATCGCCGTTGCCAAGTGTCGACCCGTGCTTTTCGGCAGCCGCCTTGCCAAAGTGACGAAGCAGCAGGGTTTCATCTGATATACCGTTTTCCCAGTTTGGATTGTCGTGATAGGCGCCGAGCTTATCCGCTGCAATCTTGTCGGCAGCGAGTTTCAGGTCGTTGTGGGATGTGAGCCCGGTGTCCGATACGAGGCTGACGCTTGCATCGGCGGCGGCGAGGCTGTCGGCGCTTGCAAGCGTGGTAGGACTTTCTTCGATGATTGTGTTATCACTGACGGGAAAGGTGCCTGCAGCGATGATCGAGGGGGAGATGCTGTATGGCGTGACATCGCTCGCGATGAAATTGTCATGGAAGGATCCAGATGCCGGCCGGTCGACCTTCAATGCCGCTTGGGTCAGGTCATCGAAGAGGTTGCCGTAGATATCGATGCCCTCGCGAACATAGGTCGTCGTGCCGGCGGAGCTGACAGCCACGCCCCAGGCGCCGTCATGGATGTAATTTCCGGCGATATCGTAGTTGCGCGTATCGCCCTGGTCGCCAAGACCGATGGCGTAAGACCAGCTGTAGCCACCATAGCCGGAGATATCGTTGTCATGGATGGCAATATCCGTGCCGGCCTGCGCGCTGATCCCGAAGCCGCCGCCGAGGATAGTGTTCCCCTCGATCACCGCGTCGACGGGCCGCACGAGCGTCAGTACTCCCTTCGGCGTCACCGCACCCGTCTGATCGAGATAATTGCCGGTGATGACGATGTTGCTGCTGTCGTTTAGCTGAACGGCATCCGCCGCAGTGCCGTGGGCATTGGTGACAGTGTTGTTGAGGAGAGTGACGCCGTTGATCTTCTCAATCCAGATGCCGTCGCCGTTGACGTCGTTGATCGTGCTGTTTTCGATCGTGATGTTCGAGCCGGTCCGGAGGGTGATGGAACCGGATTTGGACAATCCGGTGTGATCGACCTCGACATTACGAACGGTCCAATTTGAGACATAGCCGCCATAGATGGCTGCGCCGCCGGTGTCGGAGATCTTGATGTTCTCAATGACAATGTTCGACGCATAGAGACTGTGAATGCCGTCATTGGGACTCTGAATGACGGGCGCGTCGCCGACGCCGTAGCTGCCGATGGTGATCGGAGCATCGACGGTGCCGGAATATTTCAGGTCGAGCTGGTCGCTATACACCGTGCCGGCGGCGAGCAACACACTGTCGCCCGGTTGCAGCTTCAAGTTTTCCACCGCCCAGAACGACGCGAAAGGCGCATTCGCACTGGTTCCGGCATTGGTGTTGGAGCCGGTCGCTGAATTCACATAATAAACGGTCATATCGCCTGTTCTCGCATTGTCGCGCAGCCGCTGGCTCGGCTGCAACGAGTGGATCGGATGCGGTCGAGAGCTGAAGGCCATGCTCAAGATGGCGTTCTACTGCCGTTACGGCGGGTCGGCAGGCCTATAGGCCTGCCTTGCTCCCAAGAAGCGCCTGGCGGAGGCTGCTTCCCGAAGAGTACAACTTATGAGAAATTAATCCAGAAAATAACGACCAAAAGGTGAATGAATAGTAACTTACGCTGCTGTCGCGGAGTCGCGGTATCGGTCACCCTCATTTGGGTGGGCGACCTCATCCTTGGAGGCCGCCAGGGGCATCTAAACATGTGGTCGGAGAGAGGGCGCAGCAACCTCGCCGAAGGCGCGAAGCCTCGATGATGAGGGCGGGTGATCAGCCCGCCCCCTCACCTTAGCTCAGCAAGCCCTCCAGATGGACAAAGACGGTCAGCGTGTCCGTGTCGCTGTGATGCGAAGGTCCATCATCGATCCCGTAACTGAAGGTTTCACTCACATGTCCGCTATGATCGGGAAGCTTCGCCTCATCGAGCGTGTAGGCATAGTTGCCCTCCCGATCCACGTGGATGACGCCGTAGTCGCCGGTCAACGTCAGCCCGTGCTTGCCAACGCTTTCGTCGCCGAAGCGGCGAAGCATCAGCGTGCCGTTTTCCGAGCTGTCGTTTTCGAGAAGGTTGCCGCGATGGGCCGCCCCCGTGTCGGTGAAGATCTTCAAATTGTCATGGACGGCGACGACGGCCGTATCGGCGGACGCCTCCGTGACTGCGGCAGTCTTGGCAACCGAGCTCGCCAGCACCGTCTCGACATTGGCAACCGTCTGGTTGTTTTTGACCATGAAGGTGTGCGCGTCGGCGATGGCCGGCGATATGCTACTGGCCTCGACGCCGCTCTCCATCGTGTTGTTGTAGAAGGAGCCGGATGCCGGCCTGTCGACCTTCAACGCCGCCTGCTTGAGATCGTCGAATATATTGTCATGGACCTTGATATTGGTGCGGATATAGCTGGTGCCGCTTGAGGCGGTGACGACCACCCCCCACGCGCCATCATGGATGTAGTTGCCGGATATATCATAGTCTCGCGAATTGCCCTGGTCGCCGAGGCCGATGGCGAAGGACCAGTCGTAACCGTGATATCCGGAGATGTCGTTGTCGTGGATCGCGATATTATTGCCCGCGGGCGCGCTGATGCCGAAGCCGCCGCCGGTCAGCACATTATCCTCGATCACCGCATTCGCAGCCCGCACCAGCGCGATCACGCCCTTTGGACTATTGGCATCGGTCTGATCGAGATGATTGCCCTTGATCAGAATATTGCTGCTATCGTTGATCTGTACGGCATCGGCTCTTGAGCCGTTCGCGCTGGTGACGGTGTTGTTGAGAAGCCTTATGCCGTTGACCTTCTCGATCCAGAAGCCGTCGCCGTTGACGCTCGTTATCTTGCTGTTTTCGATCGTGACGTTCTGGCTGCTCCTGAAGGTGACGGCGCCATCACTTTCCGACAATCCCGTCTTGCCGATCTCGACGCCTCGGACCGTCCAGTTCTTGACGTTGCCGCCATAAATGCCAGGGCCGCCGGTATTCGATATCTTCAGGTTCTCGATCACGATGTTCGATGCATAAAGGCTATGAATGCCGTCGCCGCCACTATGGATGACAGGTGCGGCCCCCGTCCCGTAACTGCCGATCTTGATGGGCGCGCTCTCGCTACCGGAATATTTGATATCGAATTGTTCGTTGAACACGCTCCCCTTGGCGAGCAGCACGCTGTCGCCTGGTTTCAGTGCCAAGGATTCCACTTTGGACAAAGTCGCAAAAGCCGAGTTCTGGTTCGTCCCACCGTTGCGGTCGGAGCCAGTCGCTGAGTTCACATAGTAGATTGTCATATCACCAATGTTGCCCTGTTCGTCGGATCGCTATGTCGCCACTGAGACCGACCGGGATCGGCCAATCGTCCTGCGGCCGGGGCAACCGTCCACGGCAAGAAGGCGAGAAGATGTTGTCAATGCGGCAGCGACCGGTTTACGGGTTTTGTTCCACAGGCAACGGCCCCCGGTCTGATAAGGCGCTGAAAAGCCGCAACCAAAACAGGGAAAATAGCGACTCAGAGGCGAATAAATCGAGGAACGTCGGGCAGCGAGATATCTTCTTTCCAGGCGGTACCGCAGTGATTCTGCTTGCGATTCGCATGAAGCCACAGCGCCAGCTATGCCAATCAGCCCCAATCGTGAGCAGGCCAGAGGGCCTCTCGAATGACGGGGCGGGTGATCATCTCAGCGCTATTTCTCCCCTCGCCTGCAGCGCCGAAGTCAACGGCAGGCGAGCGGCGGCAATCGCCGGCAGGGCGCCGCCCAGGATGCCGATGGCAAGGCCCAGCAGGCCGGCAGTGAACACCACGTCGGGAGTGACGTCGAGCTGAAAGGCCATCCTGGTCGTGTTGCCGCCCATCGTGCTTGCCTGCCAACCATCGAAAGCGAGCTTGGAGGCCAAGACACCGAGGCCGGTGCCGGCCACCGACAGGAGCACCGCCTCCACCCAGGTAGCGACCAAAGCCGGCAGGCGGGCAAAGCCGAGGAGGCGCAGCGTAGCGATCTCAACGCTGCGGTCGGAAATCGAACTCATCATCGTATTCAAGGCACCCGCCGCCGCACCGATCGCCATCAGCAGCGCGATCGGCCAGCCGAACAGGCGGATCAGGCTCTCGGTGCGCTCGGCCTGGCCGGCGTAGAGCTCAATCTCGGAAACGGCCACGAGCGGCGTGCCAGGCAAGGCCGACAACCGATCGCGCAATGCCGCCAGTGCTCTTGCGGGATCGCCTTCGCCGTTGAGCCGCACACGCAGGCTCTGCACCTGCCCCTGGCGGTCGAAAACCGATTGCACCGCCTCCAGATCCGCCCAGATCTCGGATTCAAAGGCGCTGCCGTCTGAAGTGAAATGCCCGACGATCCTCCAGTCGAGCGCGCCAAGGCGGATCGTGTCGCCAACTGCGAAACCCGGAAAAGTATCGGCGATGCGGGCACCGACGACGATCTCACGCGCGCCTTGCGAAAACAGCCGCCCCCGCGAAAGCCGCGCGCGTTCACGCAAGCCGGGGCCCGCCGGATCCATGCCTCTGAGCGACAGCGTCTGCTCGACGCCTTCGCCTTGCCTGACATCGACGGGAACGACGGTCTCGCGCGACAATGCCGGATTGCTCGCGCCGTCGCGCGCGATCCCGGTCTCGCCGCTCATGGCCACAAGGCTGCGGATTGCCTCGGCCGGCACCTCCGAACCAGTCTCCTGGTTGGTGCCGCCGCCGAGAATGACGGCGATATCAGCCGACCCGGCGCCAGCGAGCGCGGCCTCGAAACCGCGCGCCATCGCCAGGAAACCTGAGAGCACCGCCACGACGAGAGCGACCGACAGCACCATCGACAACGAGATCCACAGCCGGCGCGGCAAGCTGCCAAGGTTGACTCTGATCATAAGAAAGGTCTGCTTGAGCGTTGATGACATTGGATTATCTCGTTCTGAAGGCGTTGACGATGGGCAGGCGCACGGCGATCACCGCAGGCAACAACCCGGTCAGCAGGCCGAGCCCTGCCATGATGGCGAGAGATTTCGCAAGCACGCTCGTGCCGAAGACGAGGCCGAACTCCGGTCCGATGGAAAGCGTCGCAAGCTTGGCCAGAACAAGTCCGCCCGCGCCGCCGACAAGAAAGATAAACAATGTCTCGCCAAGAATGAGCGCGAGAATCCGCGGACTGGAAAAGCCGAGCACCTTCAAGACGCCGATCTCGAAACGCCGCTCTCTCACCGCGAAGAGCATAGTGTTGACCGCGATCATCAGGATGGTGACAAAGGCCGCCCCCACGACGAGGCTCACGATCAGGCCGATATCAGCGAATTGCCGGAGAAACGCTTCAAGGAACTGCTTTTCCGACTGCGTCCTCGTCTGCGCCGCCGAATTGGCGAATAGAGCATCGATCCGCGCTGCCAGTACACTTGGTGACACGCCTGGGCGCGGACGTACCACAAAGGCGTCGACAGTATCCTTGTCGCGCGCACGAGCGGCATTGAGGGCGTCGTAGCGGGCGAGCATGAAATAGGTATCGGTGCTGGCATCCGCGCCCTCAAAAAAACCCGCGATCGTGAAGCTCCAATTGCGGCTGCCGTCAGCCCTGGCAAGCTGACCGGTAAAGCCGATGCGCTGGCCGATCGACCAGCCCTCGGCTTCCGCCAGTGCCCTGCCGACCAGCACCCGATCACCGGCCTCTTCCAATTCCGCGATCAACTCCGGCGTCAGTTTGAGCTCGTCGCCGTTGGCGGCGGCGATCGCCTGTGGATCGACGGCGCTGACGGCAACCACATTCTTTTCGACCTCGAGGTAGCCACGCATGCGTGCGGTATAGGCGACTGCGGCGACATCCCGGTCGGCCGCGATCCGGTTGAGATAAGCAAGCGGCAGCGGCAGCCCGCGGCTCGCTTTGTTGAAGACGCCGAGCAGATTGTCGCTGGCGCCGGCCGCTCCTTGGCTGCCGCTGACGAAGCTCGCCGTAAGCCCGTAGATCAGGAAGGCGACGCCGACTGAAAACATTAGCAAGATGGCGCGCAGCCGCTTGCGCCAGACATTGCGACGCATGAGCTGAAAGATGGTCATCGGCCCGTCCTTTCCTCGCTGACGAATTCGCCCTTGTTGAGACGCAGCGTGCGCCGGGCAAAGGAAGCGGCCTCGGGATCATGTGTGACCATGATGATGGTCTTCTGAAGCTCGCGATTGAGAAAACTCAGCATCTCCAGGATGTCATCGGCCGATCTGCGATCGAGATCGCCGGTCGGCTCGTCGCAGAGAATGAGATCGGGATCGGTGACGATGGCGCGGGCAATGCCCACGCGCTGCTTCTGCCCGCCCGACATGCTCGACGGAAACTGCCGCTGGCGGCCCGCAAGTCCGACGAGATCCATGACCGTATCGACGCGAGCCCGTCGCTCCTTGCATCCGAGCGGCTTCAACAGCAGCGGCAACTCGATATTCTCCGCCGCGTTCAGCATCGGCAGCAGATTATAAAACTGGAAGACGATGCCCATGGCATGTGCCCGCCAGACCGCCCTTGCCCCTTCGCCCATCTGCTCGAGACGGCTGCGGCCGACCCTGATTTCGCCGGCATCCGGGCTGTCGATACCACCGAGCATGTTGAGCAATGTCGATTTCCCGGAACCAGAGGGTCCCATGACAGCAACGAAATCGCCGCGCGGAATGAAGAGATCGAGCCCGGAAAAGATCGGAATCGTCTCCGCTCCGATTCTGAAGGACTTGCTGACGCCGACAAGGGCGATATAGGGTTCTGTGGTGCCTGTCATGGTTCTGCTCCTTGGTGTGCTTGACGAATCCGAGCTTTGAGGGACGGAGAGGCTGCCGTGAATGCCCTTCTCCCCAGCGGGGAGAAGATGCCGGCAGGTAGATTAGGGCGTGAGCGACGAGAGGAGCGAGTGCGCTGACCGCAAGCGAAGGGCAATGAACGGCGTGCCGTGCGCCCTCTCATCCGACCCTTCGGGCCCCCTTCTTCCCGCTGGGGAGAAGGGGGAGCAAGCGCAGACTTTGCGCGGGCACGTCCTCTCTCTCCGGCCAGAAGGCCTCCCGGAGGGGACAACCGCGGCATCCGCCATTCTCATCTTGACGCGCGATCCGCAGGACCGCCTCTAAAAACAGGAACACCCGCCTCCTCGCCCACCACCAGCCGAATGCGCGCCGCCATTGCAGGCCGCATACCCGGCGGCGGCGAAGAGGCCGACAAGCGCAACGTCACCGTGCCCTTCTCCTGGGAAAGGACCGGTGCAATTTTCGCCACTTCGACCGCGAAGGGCTTATCGGGAAAGCCGTCGAGCACGGCCTCGCCGTTGAGACCTGGGTGCAGCAGCGCCATATTGGCCTCGGCCACATCGGCATCAATGACCAGGCTTGCGGTATCGGTGAGGGTGAGCAGGCTTTCGTTCTCCCGCACGCTATCCTCGCGCGACAGCACAGTGTCGCCGACATGCGCATCAAGCCGCGTCACGGTGCCGGAAATCGGCGCCCGCACAGTCAGCGCCTCCATCTGCTCGCACGCCCTGTCGATATCGAGCTTCGCCTTTTCGAGATCCTGCCTTGCCTGTGCCGCAGCATTCCCGGCCGTATCGAAGGCGGTGCGCGCCGCCTCCAGCGCCTCGCCCGACATGGCGTCGCGCCCAGCCAACCGCTCTGCACGATCCAGCGAAGATCGCGCCTGGACGAGCGTAATATTCCCAGCCTCCAGCGCCAGTTCCGCCGCCCGCCCTGCTATATAAGCGCCCCGGAGCGCGAAGCGTGCGCCGGCATCATCAAGCCGAACGAGCACCTGGCCGGCCACGACCGGATCGCCCGCCTGGACCTCGACGGCGACGATACGCCCCGCATATTTGGAAAAGACGGTGGCGATGTCGGGCGCCACGACATAACCGGAGCCTGTGATCTCGCGGATTGCCGCGGTCGTACCCCTGCTCAGTGCGACGCTGTCCTGATTTGGCGTGGCTTTTCCAACCGTCGCATCCTCAGGCAAATCCATGATTGGCAACGCCGCTCCACCAGCCGGTAACGCTGCGTCATCGCCCACAAGCCTTGCAAGCGCCACCTCGATCCGCTTGAGCGCATCTGGCCGGTAAACCGCCGCCAGCGACACCGCCCCCGCAAGGGCCAGCATCGTTGGCGCTCTCAGCCGCCGGGCTCGGCGCTCCGGCGGCTTTGTCTCCAAGGCCGCGGGCTGGATCGAAAGCGATCTAAGCCTGGCGGCAAGGTGTCGTTCATGTTCCGATGTCGTGTTCATGCCGACAGAATGGCCACCGGCGATAAAGCCGCGACCTCGAACATGTTTCAGGCGGTCCTCGATCGCGATTGTGTACTTGGATAGGAAAGATTGGCGCAGTGGCCGTCCTCTTCCTTCGAGGCCCCTTCGGGGCAGCTCAGCAACCGTGTTGTTGCGGTGCGTAGGCCAGAGGCCGGAGCCTCGAAGGACGAGGGCAGGTGATTGCCGCTCACCTATTCCTCTGCCGCCAAGCTACCGGCGTCATATCGGTCACGCGCCGGAACTCCCGATTGAAATTCGACTTGGTCTGGAAGCCGACCTCGAACATCACCTCGGTCACCGATTTTTCGGTGGCGGAGAGCAGGCGGCAGGCCTCGCCGATTCTGTAGTCGTTGACATACTGCGAGACGTTTTTGTCCATCGCCCGATTGATCGCCGCCGAGATCTGACGGGCGGGGATTCCGGCCTTGCGGGCCAGCCGGTCGAGGTTGAGATTGGCGTCGCGATAAAGCTTCTTTGCCTCCATCAGCGCATCAACCGCCGCGATCGTCCCCTTGTCCTCGCTGGTATCAGACCTCGGCGCTACCTCTGTTATTTCCGGCGGCACCCGGCTGCGGCTAGCGGCTGCCGCAGCAATGCCGAGGATAACGAGGGCGGCGAGATTTCCCACGCTGATCAGTGCCAGCGCCCGCTCGCTATGCGCTGAGATGAAATCGAGGAAGACAAGAATATCGACAGCGGCCGAGAGACAAAGCGCGGCTGCCGCGAAGATGATCGCCCGATAGGCCGGCACGGCGCCTTCGAAGGGCGCGAGCCGCAGCGCGTCCGCCCCCGGGCGCATCAAAAGCAGGATCGCCACGGCGTAACCGACGAAGATGAGCACTAGCGCCACGTCGATTGCATCCCGCCAGAAGGTCACAAGCAGCAGGATGAAGATAGCGGGCACCGCATGCAGCCCGATCCGCCCAGCAAGCGACCGCCGGCTCGTCCTCACCAGCCTGGAAACCCCGCCATAGGCAAGCGGCGGCACCACTGCTGCAATCACGGGCACAACCAGCCCCACGCCCTGCACACCATAGCCCCAACGCAGGCCGGAAAGCGCGGATTGCAGCGCCGAGACCAGGATCAGCGCCAGAAAAGGCAGGTTCGGCGCCACCTCCTCATCGCGCCTGAGAACAGCGACGAAGAGGATGAGCAGCAGGAGAGCAACGACGAAGGGAAGCGGAATGAAGATCATGGGACTCCAAGATCGGAACGACGAACGGCGCCATCATTGCCGAGTCCGGCGCCCGGCGCGACCTCCATCATGTTTTAGGACATATTTTATATGGGATTTTAGATTTGCGGTCGCGGGGTTCGAGCGGGCCATCAACGCCGGATCAGACGCGCCCCAGAAACGCAAGTACACGTGCAGTGAGCAGCGCGGTAGCATCCGCGTCATATGTCGGAAGCGAGCTGTCGGCGAAGTAGTGCTGGTCGCCGGGATAGAGAAAAAGTTCCGCGTCCGTGACCTTCGCCACGATTTCGCGGGCGGCATCGATGTCACCCTCGCCGACGAAGATCGGATCGTTGTCCATGCCGTGGATCTGGACCGGAACGCTCTCCGGCCAGGGTCCGAAGGCCCACTCGCCGCTGATCGGCAGGCAGGAATAAAAAAGCAGAGCCCCGCGGGCTCCAGGCCGTGTTTGCGCCAGCTTCTGCGCTGGGAGCACGCCAAACGAGAAGCCGACATAGACTAGTTCGGGAGGCAGTTCGTCGGCGAGCCGGACGCCGTGTTCTCTGATGGTGTCGAATCCGATCTCGCCGATATAGGCGAGCCCCTCCTCGATGCTATGGAACGTGCGTCCATCGAATAGATCAGGCGTGTGGACGATGTGGCCCGCCGCCCTGATCTCGTCTGCGAAGGTATGCACTCCAGGGGTCAATCCTTGTGCGTGGTGGAACAGCAAGATCTCAGCCATAAGGCGTCTCCCGTCGAGGTGTTGGCCCGTTCGATAAGAAAGTTCAGAGGAGTTCAGACCGGGCCTGCGGCAGTCATCTCGGACGTCGCACTCAGCCCCCGACGACAATATTTAAGGGGCCGCGCCGAAAAAGGCGAGCCGCGTAAAGATCGTGTATTGCGATTCCGATACCATCAGTGCCACGAAGACCAGCACCAGCACCGGCGGCAACAGGATGGCGTAGACGAGCGCCAGGCGCTCCCAGGCCATATGCATGAAGACCGCGACGATCAGCCCGGCCTTCAGCATCATGAACAGAAGGATCAGCGTCCATCTGAGATAGCCCTGAATGCCGAAATAATCGACCAGGTAGGAAAAGGCGCTGAGCACGAAGAGTAGGCCCCAGACGAAGAGATAGAGCCGGATCGGATGTTGCTGTCCCGTCTGTGCTTGTGCATGCGCCGTTTGGGTTTGGGCATGCGCCGTTGTCTCGCTCATGACGACCTCACCATAGATAAAAAAACGCGAAGATGAAGACCCAGACCAGGTCGACGAAGTGCCAGTAGAGGCCCATGATCTCGACGGCCTCGTAGCGACCTTTCCGGCTGGTGAAGAAGCCGCGCCGTTCCACGTCGAAATCGCCCCGCCAGACCTTGCGGGCGATGATGAGGAGGAAGATGACGCCGATCGTCACATGGGTGCCGTGGAAGCCGGTGATCATGAAGAAGGACGATCCGAACTGGGCTGCCCCCCAGGGGTTCTCCCAGGGGCGCACGCCTTCGGTGATCAGTTTCGTCCATTCGAAAGCCTGCATGCTGACGAAGGTTGCGCCAAGAACTGCCGTCAGCAGCATGAGTATCGCAGTCACGCGGCGGTCGCGGCGATAGCCGAAATTGACCGCCATCGCCATAGTGCCACTGCTGGAGATCAGCACGAAGGTCATGATCGCGATCAGGATCAGCGGCACGTCTTGGCCGCCGATGTGGAGCGCGAAGACCTCGCTTGGATTGGGCCAGGCGACGGGCGTCGACATGCGGGCGGTCATATAGGCGATCAGGAAACAGCCGAAGACGAAGGTGTCGCTGAGCAGAAAGATCCACATCATCGCCTTGCCCCAGGAGGCGGTCTTGAAGGCGCGCTGATCCGAGCTGAAATCGGCCGCGACTCCGCGAAGGCCCGCGGGCCTGAGGTCTGCCTCACCGTGTGTCTGGACAGAATGTGCCATCTGCAAATCCCCTAGCTTATCAACGTGCGGCAGAGATCGACGAAATCATTCGCCCAGCCGGCAAAGAGCGCGAAAAGCGAAAGCCAGACGGCGAGCATGAAATGCGAATAGATGGCCGATAGGTCGACGCTGAGCCGCAGTCTCTCCGGCGCGACATCGGCTGCGAACGCCTTGACCGTCGTATGCGCGAGGACGGCAAGCCCGCCCAAAATATGCAGCCCGTGCAGGCCGGTGAGCATATAGAAGAAGCTGTTGGCGGGATTGTCGGCCAGTATGTATCCGGCCGCCGTCAGTTCCCGCCATGCCTGGATCTGCCCGGCGAGAAAGAAGACGGCAAGCGCAAATCCTGTCGCAAGCGCCGGCCGTAGACTTTCCATGCGACCATGCTGTGCTTGATGTTTGGCCCATTGCAGCGCCGCGCTGCTCAAGGCAAGGGCCGCGGTGTTCACCCAGAGCAGCCGCGGAACCGGCATCCCCCACCAGTCCGCTGAGGCCGCGCGCATGAAATAGGCGCTGACGGCAAGGCTGAACACCGCGCCGACGACTGCTAGAAACACGAAGAGGCCTATTTTCACCGCAGGCACAGGCGGCCGGTCTGCACCATGATGATCCGGCTGCTGCAGCGAGCCGGTTTCGAGCCAGGGCTTCGAGGTCAGCCGCTGTCCGGCCAGCCACCAGATCATGATGGCGGCTATGGCAGCGAGGAAGATCAGCACGACGTTCATGCCGGGACCTCCCGCGTTGCGCCGCCGCTTGCCGGCACATTCTGCGGAATGAAATCCTCGTCCGCCCCCGGCACGCTGTAATCATAGGCCCAGCGGTAGACGACGGGCAGATCGCTGCCCCAGTTGCCGTGTGCGGGCGGCGTCTCAGGCGTCTGCCATTCGAGCGTCGTCGCCCGCCAAGGATTGCCGCCAGCCTCCCTGCCCCGGAAAAGGCTCCAGACCAGGTTGAACAGAAAGACGATCTGCCCGGCCCCGACAACGAGCGCCATGACGGTGATGAAGATGTTCAGCGTATGAGCAGACGGTGGCACGAAGGCCGTCTCTCCCATCTCGAAATAACGGCGCGGCACACCAAGCAGGCCGAGATAATGCATCGGAAAGAAGATCGCATAGGTGCCGAGGAAGGTGATCCAGAAGTGGATATGGCCGAGCGTCTCATCCAGCATGCGTCCCGTCACCTTCGGATACCAGTGATAGATCGCCCCGAAGATGACGAGGATCGGCGCCACGCCCATGACCATATGGAAATGCGCAACGACGAACATCGTATCAGATAGCGGCACGTCGACGACGACATTACCGAGGAAGAGGCCGGTCAGACCGCCATTGACGAAGGTGACGATGAAGGCGAGCGCAAAGAGCATCGGCAGCGTCAGATGGATATCGCCGCGCCAGAGCGTCAGCACCCAGTTGTAGACCTTGATCGCCGTCGGGATGGCGATGATCAGCGTCGTGGTGGCGAAGAAGAAGCCGAAGGCCGGGTGCATGCCGCTGACATACATGTGGTGCGCCCAGACGACGAAGCTCAAGCCCCCGATGATAACGATCGCCCAGACCATCATCCGGTAGCCAAAGATGTTCTTGCGCGCATGCGTACTGATGAGATCCGAAACAATGCCGAAAGCCGGCAGCGCGACGATATAGACCTCCGGATGCCCGAAGAACCAGAACAGGTGCTGGAACAGGATCGGGCTGCCGCCGCCATGCTTGAGCTGCTCGCCCATCTCGACGATGGCGGGCATGAAGAAGCTGGTGCCGAGCAGGCGGTCGAACATCATCATGACGCAGGCGACGAACAGGGCCGGAAAGGCCAAGAGCGCCATAACGGTCGCTGTGAAGATGCCCCAGACGGTGAGCGGCATCCGCATCAGCGTCATGCCGCGCGCGCGTCCCTGCAGCACCGTCACCACATAATTCAGGCCGCCCATGGTGAAGCCGATGATGAAGACGATCAGCGAGATGAGCATGAGCAGGATGCCCCAGTCCTTGCCGCCGGGTGTGCCCGACAAAACGGATTGCGGCGGATAGAGCGTCCAGCCTGCCCCCGTCGGGCCGCCGGGGGCGAAAAACCCCGCCGCCAGGATCAGCACCGCCAGCAGATAGATCCAGTAGCTCAGCATGTTCGCATAAGGGAACACCATGTCGCGCGCACCGACCATCAGCGGGATGAGGTAGTTGCCGAAGCCGCCGAGGAAGAGCGCAGTGAGCAGATAGATCACCATGATCATACCGTGCATGGTGATGAACTGGTAATAGTGATCGGCATCGATGAAGGCGAAAGTGCCGGGAAAGGCGAGCTGAATGCGCATCAGCCAGGAGAGCACCAGCGCCACCAGGCCGATCGAGATGGCGGTCAGCGAATATTGGACGGCAATGATCTTGGCATCCTGGCTGAACACATATTTCGTCCACCAGCTGTGCGGATGATAAAGCTCGACATCCTCGACTTCGGCGGTCGGGATGACACCTGCGCTGCCGGACGGAATCTCGACCATGATATCTCCTCCTATGTCAGCCGGTTGGTTAGAGCGGCCTGCGGCCTCCGGCCGTCTTCCCGCCAGTTCAGTTTGCCGGCGGCGGCTCTCCCGATGACGCCGTCAGCTGGGTGAATGTCTGCTGCTGCCCGAGCCAGGTCTGATAGTCCGCGTCGCTGTCGACAATGACGGTGCCGCGCATCTGCGGATGACCGACGCCGCAAAGTTCGGCACAGAGGATCTCGAACGTGCCCGTGCGTGTCGGTGTCAGCCAAAAATAGGTGACCATGCCGGGGATCATGTCCATCTTGGCGCGGAATTCCGGCACGTAGAAATCATGGAGCACATCGACGGAGCGCAGCAATATGTGCACGGGCTTTCCGATCGGCAGATGAAGCTCGCCGCCTTCGACGATGATGTCGTCGAGGCCGTTTGCATCGTTCTTGTCGAGGCCCAGCGGATTGTCGGAAGTGACGTCACGCGTCTCGGCGCGGCCGAGCTTTCCGTCCGCGCCCGGCAGGCGGAAGCTCCACAGCCACTGCTGGCTGACGACTTCGACCGATGCGGCATCGGCGGGCACTGTGATGAACTGGTTCCAGACGATCAGGCCAGGCGCGAGCATTGCCGCGACGCCAACTGCCGTTCCCGACGCCAGAAGCAATTCCAGTCTGCGATTTTCAGGCTCATAATGCGCCCGATTGCCCGGTCTGTGGCGGAAGCGGAAGACGCAATAGGCCATGAACGAAACCACCGCCACGAAGACGATGCCGGTGATCCAGAAGGTGATGACGAGCGTGTTGTCGATATAGCTCCAGTTGGACGCGATCGGCGTCCACCACCACGGGCTCAGCACGTGGAACAGCACGGAGCCAACGACAACCAAGACGAGAATCAGCACAACAGCCATTTCCGCCCCTCCTGGGCCGACCGACCGTGAAACCGCACTCCACAAAAACGTCGAGTTTATTATCGCACAAATAGAAAATGTCGGCAATTACGGCGATTTAGGCATGCGCCGCCGCCGGCAAATCGTCATTTGGAGTATTGCCCGTCATTGAGAATATTGTTTGAGATAGGCAATGAGATTGGTGATTTCCTGGTCATCCTTCACTCCTGCGAAGGCCATCTTGGTGCCCTTCACTTTGGCTTTCGGATTATGCAGATAGTCACGCAACGTCGCCTCGTCCCAAACGAGACCACCCTCGCCGGCCGCCTTCATCGCCGCAGAATAAGTAAAATCAGGATGCGTCCCGGCCTTTCGGCCGAACAGCTTGTTCAGTGACGGACCCACCTTGTTCGTATCGGACTCGACGACATGACAGGTGGCACATTTCTTGAAAACGGTGGCGCCAGCCGTCGCATCCCCCTCCTGCGCTCCAGCGTTGAGAGGGAAAAGGGCAATGACGGATGCAGTAATCAGCAGAACAGCACGGTAATCCACGGCAAACCTCATCCTCCTCAAGGTCGCCAGCCACTCTCACCCTCGGCCATCATTCGCGCGGGGGTGGTGGTTGCTAGGGGTTAAAGTTAGTCCTTCGCGGATGCAAGTCAATCGCTTCCACGATTGCTGGCACTTGGGCGCAATCCGATACCTTGTGGCCCGACGCAAATACCGGTCGGAAACCCGGTCAGCACGCGGTGATCTGCTGGAGAATGGCGCCACGCCACCCGACTTATACTCCGATCGAAAGCGCCTCTTGCACGGCCAATTCGGCCATGGCAAGCGCCGCCTCCCGGGTTCTGGCGGCAGCGATAAAGCGGCCGTTATGGCAGAAGCTAGCGCCCTCGATGCCGCAGGCCGCCTCCAGCTCGCCATTGGTAAGGCCGGCCCAGGTTGCCGGCAGATCGGCCCGGAGCTCGAACCCGTCGTCGCCACGGCGAATGCCGGTCACGCACCAATCCTTTTCGCGCGGGTGGACGACGAACAGCAGGTGATCGGCGCCGGCCTTGACGATGGCGGGACGGAAGGGCATCCCTCTCGGCAATTCCAGAATACGCCCCTGCCCAGCAACCTCGATCGCCCGATACACGATCGCCTCGGCTCGCAGTTTTGCGGCCCTCTGGGCGATCCCGGCATCGATGAAACTGCGGGCAATGGCCAGCGCCGCGCGGAAGGCACGATCGTCAGCCTCGGGTTCCTGCTCATCGAACACCGGTTTCAGGGTCTCGAGCAGCGCCGGCAGCGTCAGGCTGGCCAAAGGACCCGAAGGGCTGAGCGCGCCATTGTCGGTCAGGTCAATCGGCAGCACGAAACCGATGTCGAAAGTGGAGTGCAGGGCTTCGACATGATGATCGGGAAGACCGGAGGCTACGAGATATTCGCGGCCGTAGTGCTTCCAGATCAAGCCGAACGAACTGTATGGCTGGCCGTCTTCCCGCAACGGCGCGCCGCGCTGATGATGATCGAATATGCCGGCGGCAGGATCATAGGCTCCGCCGACATCATAGATGATCCGGTCCGGGGCTGGCGTGATCCATTCCGGCGCCCGGCTGCGGATCAGACGCGCCTGCGGGAAAAGCCGCGTCAGGATGACGCTCGACAGCAGCTCGTCGGCATGGAAACCACCGGAATGGGTAACGAGGAAATCGGGGCTCATCGAAGTTATGCGCCTTGTGGTTTGGCGGAGGATCCGCTTGCGGGTCTGAACGAGATAGCCGTTGCCGGCCGCTATCTCAACCCGGCTTCGCGCATTCTGCATAGTGTCGAAGGCGACAGGGCAGCTTTGACCGATATGTGTGGAGGCAATGGCCTAAGGCAGCGCCGGTCCCGGCTGTGCTGCAACGAGCGCGCGCCCGGCTGCGCCGATATGCAGGCAGATGAGCCCGATTACGGCCAGAGAATTGATCAAAAGAACCTCGGCGACGACCGCTGCCGAAAACGCGCCATCGCCGGACGGAAGCGCTACCGTCGCTGCAAAGAGCACTGCCTCATACGCGACGAACCCGGCGATAAAGGCGGCGGCCATGGTGGCGGCAAGGCCGGCCTTGAGGCGAAGCACGCTGAGCGATGCCACGAGCGATGCAAATGCGGCGACACCGATCGTCAGCCCCCAGGCAAAGCTGTCGAAGGTCTGGGGATAGCCGAGCATGAGATATCCGACCGTCTGGTTGGCAAGCCAGGCGAACAGCACCGCCATTATCGCCATCTTCCGGGGAAGAACGACCGCCGAGACTGCCGCCAGGGCAACGAAAGGCGTGACGCAGGCAAAAAGCAGGCTGAGAGCGACGCTGGCGCCGGCAATGACCGTGACCCAGGCGACCGCGAAACCGGGAGCTGCCGGGCGCAAAGGAAGCTGATTTCGTTCGAGCATTTCGAAACTCCGTTCGAGCGGGCGCACACGCCCTCCGGCGCCGCGCGTCCTATCAGATGCGCAAAGCACGGGGCGGTAGGAAATCATAGGGCAATCCGGGAAAAAGGCCAGCGAGCTCATGGCGGCCGTCGCCGCCTCGCCGTCGCCGTCATAAAGCATCCAGCGGGATCTTCAGATACCGGCGGCCGTTCTCCTCTGGTTCCGGCAGCCGACCGCCGCGGATGTTGACCTGCAGCGCATGCAGCATCAGCTTCGGCTTGGGCAGCGTACGGTCGCGCGCCTCACGCAGCGCCACGAAGCCGGCCTCGTCCATGCCTGCAATATGCGGATTGGCGCGCTTTTGGGCTGCGACCGTGCTTTCCCAGCGCGGGTGACGACCGCCGGGCTGATAATCGTGGCCGGAAAAGAGGAGGGTCTCCTCGGGCAGCGATAGGATCGCCTGAATCGAGTGCCAGAGGGCGGTCGCGCTGCCGCCGGGAAAATCGGTGCGCGCCGTACCCGAATCCGGCGTGAACATCGTATCGTGCACGAAGGCGGCGTCGCCGACCACATAGGTCACCGATGCCAGCGTATGGCCGGGCGAAAACATCACTCGGGCCGTAAGACCGCCGATTTCAAACGTGTCGCCATCGGCAAAGAGCCGGTCCCATTGCGAGCCGTCGGTCGCGAGCGCCGGCCAGTTATAGATCTCCTTCCAAAGCCTCTGCACATCGGTGACATGGACGCCGATCGCTGTCGGCGCGCCAGTCTTTTCGTTGAGATAATGGGCGGCGGAGAAGTGATCGGCATGCGGATGCGTGTCGAGGATCCACTCGACCGTCATCCGTTCGCTCTCGATGTAAGCAAGGATGGCATCGGCGTTCACCGTTCCCGTCGCGCCCGACATCTCGTCGAAGTCGAGCACCGGATCGATGATGGCACAGCGTTTTGTGGCCGGATCGGAGACGACATATTGCACGCTGCAGGTCCGGGGTTCGAAGAAGGCCTTCACCTGGGGCCGTCGGCTTGCCGCCTTTTCGAGCCAGCGGCGTGCGGCGGCAAGATCGAAGCCAAGGCCTTCGCCGAAGGTCTGGACATCCGCCGGCTTCATCCGCCCGTCGAGCACCTCGCCCAACGCGTAGAGCGTCAATGCCCGCGTGGCGCTCTTGCAATGGGCGACGACCGGTCCCTTCGCCTCAACCATCGCCGCCTGAAAGGCGCGTATATCGGCCTCGGTAATCTCGTTGCCTTTCACCGGCACGAAACTGTAGGAAAGCCCGGCGGCGGCAGCGGAAATCTTTTCTGCCGCATTGCCTGGCTGGCCCGGCTCCTCGCCGTCGGGCCTGGCGTTGATGACGGCGGCGAAGCCCTCCTTGGCGAAATCGGCAAAAGCGGCTGGATCGGGCTGCCCCGCCACCGATAGCCGCTCATTGACCCTCACCGGCATCATCGAAGCCTCCGCGCCGCCCTGATCACGCAGTATCGCACGTATAGCCGTACAATCTCACAAGTATATTGCCGAGCGCAAGAATAGAGGCGCCTGTTCTCGCGCTCGCCCGGCTGGTCAAAACGACAGCGTCGGCGCCCCTTGCCGCCGATCGACATCGAATGTGACGTCCGTTGAAGTCAATCCTGGCCCTGCAGGCGATCCATCACCTGGAGCAACAGATCGGCGCAAACCTTCGTCGGTTCGTCCTCAGCGCATTTCAGGTCGATCCGAGTATTTCCATCCTCGATCTGGAAACGGGCCGCCTTGGAGGGCGGCGGCAGGCGATGACCGCGATAATCACGGAAGCCCATGTCGCCTCTCGAACCATGCCAGCGGTAGTCGGGGCGATCTCGGGACTGCTCATCCGCCCCGTGACGCATCACCCTCTCATCATCAGGCGCAGGCGGGGGTGGCGATGCGGGCTCATTCGCTGCGGGTGGCTCGCCGGCGGGTGGTGGAGCGGGCGGCTGTTGGGCGAAGGCGGTGGCGGCCGATGCTGCAAGGGCAAGACCGGAGAGCAAGAGTCTTTGCATGGGGATGTTCCTTTCAGAGAAGAGGCATGCCTGTAAACACCGCGGCGCGGCTTTAGTTCACGCCCCGCCGGCGCTTGTGATCGAAATCAGCAGCACAGCTAGGATGTCTCGCCTGCGTCCCACTGCGAGAGGACACGCACTTGCCCGCCGCTTCGGATTGCCGACGCAGAGCTGACGAGAACTTCGCGTCGCTCAAGGCGCACCGCTTCTTTCGCCTCGCCTCTGCCTTGTTGGGCGACTATGCTCAACGCCGATTCGCTGTCCGCGATGAGGGCGTGCGGAAACGAGATATCGAAGGAGAAGACGATGACGGACGCCAAGAGCGGCATTACCGGGCTGCGGCCGCAAATCACCGTGGTTGGCGTCGGCGGCGGCGGCGGCAATGCGATCAACAATATGATCGCGGAGAAGCTGGCAGGCGTCGAATTCGTCGCCGCAAACACCGATGCCCAGGTTCTTGCCACCTCAAAGGCATCGCGCCGCATCCAGCTCGGCGCGAATGTGACGGAGGGCCTCGGCGCCGGTTCCCTGCCGGAAATCGGACATGCGGCGGCAGAAGAATCGCTCGACGAGATCATGGATCACCTGGCAGGATCGCACATGTGTTTCGTCACCGCCGGCATGGGCGGAGGAACGGGCACGGGCGCAGCCCCGGTCATCGCGCGCGCCGCACGCGCGGCCGGCATCCTGACCGTTGGCGTGGTCACCAAGCCGTTTACCTTCGAGGGTAATCGCCGCATGCGGACGGCGGAAGCTGGCATCGAGGCCCTTCGTCAGGCGGCCGATACCGTTATTGTCATTCCCAATCAAAACCTTTTCCGCATCGCCGATGCGAAAACCACCTTCGCCGATGCCTTTATGACGGCCGACCGCGTGCTCTTTGCCGGTGTCGGCTGCATCACCGACCTCATCGTCAAGGAAGGTCTGATCAACCTCGATTTCGCCGACGTGAAGTCGGTCATGCAGGGCATGGGCCGCGCGATGATGGGCACCGGCGAAGCCGCCGGCGAAAGCCGGGCGATGAAGGCGGCGGAAGCGGCAATCGCCAACCCGCTTCTGGATGATATTTCGATGAAGGGCGCCAAGGGCGTGCTGATCTCGATCTCCGGCGGCTCGGATATGACCTTGTTCGAAGTGGACGAGGCGGCAAGCCGCATTCGTGACGAAGTGCAGGACGACGCCGACATCGTCGTCGGCGCGATTTTCGACCGCAGCCTCGACGGCAAATTCCGCGTCTCGGTGGTGGCGACCGGCCTGGAAGGCAGCTCTCTCTCCGCGTCCCCTTCTCACGCGCCCGCTGAGCCGATTCAGACGCGCACGCTGCAGTAAGCGGCGGCAGTCAACCGGCCGGTTTGTCAGAGATCGGCCGGATGAGCATCGCACTCAAAACGCAGGAAAGAATGCGGCGCTCATGCTTCGAGGCATGGCCCCTAAGGCTATGCGCCTCATCATGAGCGTGGTCGGAAGATACCGCGCCAATGCTCAAGAGAGACACCGCGGAACTCAAGATAGAAAATTGAAGTACCTGTTTCTATTCGCCGCATTATCACTGACCACGGCTCTCCTTTCGAGCTCTCCCGTAGCAGTCCCTATCAATCACGGCAGCAGCGTCACTGTCTCACCTGACTAATTCTCTGATCTTCGCCGCATCCTCCTCCGTCGCCGGATTATACACCACCATGCTGAGGTCCGGCCGACCGTCCACCTGGAAGGCGGAATATTCGAAGGAGAGCAGGCCGAGGACCGGGTGTTTGATGTGTTTGGCGCCCTCGCCATGGGTGCGCACATCGTTGTCGCGCCACATGGCCAGGAATTCCGGGCTCTTGCGGCAGAGTTCGTCGACCAGCGGCTCCACCTCGGCGGCAGCACCGGCGCGTGCCGCATCCACCCGGAAGGCGGCCACGACGAAGCGGGCGACACTTTCCCAGTCATATTGGGCAGCGCGCACGCGCGGGTCGAGGAAGATGAAGCGCAGCACGTTGCGCTCTTCCGGCGGCAGCGCGCCGTAGTCGGTCAGTAGCACGGTCGCCGCCCGGTTCCAGCCGACCACGTCCCAAATCGCGGTGCGGATCAGCGCCGGGCACGGATCAAGCGCGTCGAGCACGCCCTGCAACCGCGGCGTGATGCCCTGGTCGCTGCGGTAGCGCACTTCGGGCGGGCGGCCGAGCCCAATCAGAAAGAGGTGCTCGCGCTCGATATCCGTCAGCATCAGGGCACGGGCGATTCGGTCGAGCACGTCGGCCGAAGGCGCACCGCCGCGGCCCTGCTCCAGCCATGTGTACCAGGTGGGGCTGATATTGGCGCGGCTCGCCACCTCCTCGCGGCGAAGCCCCGGCGTACGGCGCCGCTCGCCGGCAAAGCCAAGGGCGGCGGGATCGAGCTTGCCGCGGCGGTCCTTGAGGTAGCTGCCCAGCCGATTATCGGAGGCGACGAATTCGCTCATCCTGTTAGCCTTTATACCATGATAAGATCACTACTTTACCATGATATCAGCCTGCTCGATATCTGTCTGCGTCCAATCAGGAGATATCGACATGCGCGTATTCGTTACCGGAGCCACAGGGTGGGTGGGCTCGGCCGTCGTCAAGGAGTTGATCGGCGCCGGCCATCAGGTTCTCGGCCTGGCCCGCTCGGACAAGGGAGCGGCCGAACTGGCGGCATCAGGAGCCGAGGTCCAGCGCGGCACGCTTGACGACCTGGAGGGTTTGAAGCGCGGCGCGGCCGAGGCCGACGGCGTCATCCACACGGCCTTCAACCATGACTTCTCGAAATTCGCGGAGAATTGCGCCGCCGACCGGCGCGCCATCGAGGCGCTCGGCGAAGCCCTCCGGGGCTCCAACCGTCCGCTACTGGTCACTGCCGGCCTCGGCCATGCGCCCGGCCGCATCGGCACCGAAAAGGACCCGCCGATGCCAACGACCGAAACCTATCCCCGCGCCTCCGAAATCACTGCGGTATCACTTGTCGCCCGCGGCGTGCGCGCCTCCACCGTCCGGCTCCCGCCATCAGTGCACGGCCATGGCGATCACGGCTTCATCCCAATCCTCATCGATATCGCCCGGCGGAAAGGTATTTCCGCCTATATCGGCGACGGGGAGAATCGCTGGCCAGCCGTGCACAGGCGCGATGCCGCCCGGGTCTACCGCCTGGCGCTGGAGCATGGCGCCAGCGGTGGCCCCTTCCTCGCGGTCGCCGAAGAGGGTGTGCCCTTCCGGGAGATTGCGGAGCTCATCGGCCGCCGCCTCGGCGTGCCTGCCGTCTCGCTGTCGCGGCAAGAGGCGGCTGAGCATTTTGGCTGGTTTGGAATGTTCGCCGGCTTCGACGTGCCCACCTCGAGTGCACACACCCGCATTCTCCTCGGCTGGCAGCCCATGGAACCTGGCTTGCTCGCCGATATCGACCACCCGGCCTATTTTACCGGGGCAGCGCAAGCCTGAATGTCGGGCCATCGCTCACGAGCCTCATCCTGAGTTGCCCCGCAAGGGGCCGCGTCGGATGAGGCGGGTGCGCTACCGGCTCAGCGCATCCGTCCCTCGTGCATATCGGCGGGATCGTAATTGATGTCCCAGTCCTTCTCGGGCTTCTTCTTGCCCGGCGGGTTCTTGTTCACCGTGGCGTCCTCCGAGCCGGTGATCACGGTCGGCTTGGCGCTGGCAACGCCGCTGGCCTTCCGGTCGGCCCGGGATTTGGCAAACTGACCGGCGGCGTCCTTTTTCGGATTGCCCATGTCATTCGCCTTTCTGCTTCATAGCGTCGGAAATGTCGTTCATTTCAGGATCGCGGTTGTTCTCACCATTGGCGTCGCGATTCCTGTCCGGATCGTCCTTGGGTTTGAGATATCCGCGCGGGGTGTTTCCCTTCGGTCCTTCCCACCGAGGCGATTGATCGGTGGTGCCGGGGGCGCCGTCCTTGGGGGTGGTCATGCCCATCGTCGTTTCTCCTTGGTTGAATAGGAAAAACCGCGAAAGCGAGGAAGGGTTCCGGCAGAAAATTTGGAACAGTCCCGGTCCCCATCGGTTGGTGAAAGGTCGAGAACCTCGAAAAAGGAGCCGAACATGAGCAAGACCAACGTTCGAGAACTTCAGAAACGCGCCGAACAGCAGGTCAGAAACACCAGCGCCGGCGGCCATCTCGGCGGCACCTATTTCGGCCAGCAACCGGACGGAAAAACCGCGTCGGACACCACCAATGACAGCGCAAAGGCAAGACCAAACGATGGGACCAATTGAGGCCGGCAGGGCTCCCGCGACGCGTGAAATGACGCTATCTGCCACCCGACGAATTCTGTGCGCCCAGTACGCTGGGCGCACAGAATTTCAGACCCCCCGCCAGGCCCGGCCGCCGAAATGACCTTCAGTCCGGCTGCTGTCGGAAAACTACCTCGTTACGCGATCACAAATCGCCTCAGCCAAACAAGAAGTCGCCCGAGTTGAAATTTGCAAGTCCGGCGAGGGTGGTGATGTTGTCGAATTCAGCGACCAACACCGCGCCGCCGGCTGAACCTGGGTTCTGATCGTAGTAGACCGCCGCATGGCCGAGATCCGTATTGTGGAACACGAACAATGCCCCTGTGGTTATGTTGCCGTAACCATCGATGGTGCTCTGGACGGTTGCGTTCGTGACGCTCACGTCTGTTTTGACAGCAAGCTCCGTTCCGGCAACATTGATCGTGGCGTTGTTCCCCACCTTCGCATTGTCCACAATTGTATTGTTGTTGCCGACGGCGAACTCGAATGTGCCGCCTCCAACGTCCAACTGGAACCTGTCCACGGTTGTGCTATTCGTCCCAGCATTGAAATCAGTCATATGGTTCGTTGTGGTGGCAAACCTTTGGAAAAAGAAGGTGTCATTTCCCACGCCACCGGTAAGGATGTTGTTGCCAGCACCACCGTTTAGCGTGTCGTTGCCGTCTTGACCGAAAAGAGTGTCGTCACCTCCCAGCCCGAACATCATATCGTTACCGCCGCCACCGTAGAGCACATCGTCGCCGGTTCCACCGGTCGGATTGTCCACTGAATTGCCATTGCCACCGGTAATTACGGTGAACGTCTCCGTCTTTTCGAAGGTCGGCCCTATAGGATCACCGGTCTGCGTTGCCGTTACCGTCACTGAAAATGTACCGTTCGTCGATAGCGCACTCGAATGAAGCGTATTGCCGGTTATCGAGAACAAGCCCGGATTCGACTGCGAAGCAATGTTGAAGCTGAATCCACCCGCGTCGGGATCAGTCGCCGACAGCAGACCACTGAACTCAAAATTATTGAAGTTGACGCTGTCCGCCGGAACGACAGGCGTCAGCTTAATGTCGGTGGGTGCCTGCCTGGCTGGTCCATCATCCGCGCCGGTGATGGCGACGACGATGTTGTGGCTGGCGGTGCCGTCGAGCGAGCTGACGCTCAGCGTGTCGCTGACCGCGTCGCCCTGGTTGAGCGC
>NZ_JACHYV010000031.1:0-78761 GCF_014193135.1 Rhizobium sp. BK049 | reverse complement strand
ATACAATTGTAGGAGACGTTCGTCTGGCCGTCTTCGAACCATTTGATCGAGACCTTGCCGGTGAAGGAGGTGTTCTTGACCTTGGTATAAGGTTTAAACCAGTCGATCCGCTTGCCGTGCTTGCCCCAGAACTTATCTGGATTTTCGATGCTTTCCTCGTACCATTTCAGGTACTTATCCTTATCGATCAGGGCGCGCGCCTTCACCGGCTTCGTGACCGGATAGATCTTCTCCGACATGGTACTCCTCCTCATGGGACATGCGACGGACCGCGAGCTATCTGGGCCCGAACTTCAAATCACGGCGATTCATAGCAGTTCGCATCGCCACGGCAATTAGACAAAGGTCATTTGATTTCGGAAGAATTGCAATTCTGCGACAGTCCGGTTATATAGCGCCATATTTCCCGGACATTGTGGTGACAATCCACGGACCGCGACCGGCGCGGACGATAGAAGGACTATATCCATGGCTCAAACATTGCTCATGCCGAAGGCGACTGCCATCTGGCTTGTCGACAACACGGCGCTGTCTTTCGATCAGATCGCGCAGTTCTGCAAACTGCACCCGCTCGAAGTCAAAGCCATCGCCGACGGCGAAGCCGCGCAGGGCATCAAGGGTCTCGACCCGATCTCGACGGGACAGCTTTCCCGCGATGAGATTGCTCGTGCCGAAGCCAACCCGAACCACAAGCTGAAGCTTTCCGAACCGAAGGTGCGCGTGCCGGAATCCAAGCGCCGCGGCCCGCGTTACACGCCGGTCTCCAAGCGTCAAGACCGCCCGAACGCCATTCTCTGGCTCGTCCGCAACCATCCGGAGCTGAAGGACGCGCAGATTTCGCGCCTCGTCGGCACGACGAAATCGACGATCGAGCAGATCCGCGAGCGCACCCACTGGAACTCCGCCAACCTGGCGCCGATGGATCCGGTCACGCTCGGCCTCTGCAGCCAGATCGACCTCGACATGGAAGTGGAAAAGGCCGCCAAGGGTCGTCCCCTGCCGACCGCCGCCGAGCTGGGCGCAACGCTGCAATCGGCGCAGGAGACCGAGCGCCTGACCCCGAGCTACGAGCGCGAAGAGGAAAAGGAAATCGACGCCGACGCCGTTTTCCGCAAGCTGAGCTCGCTGCGCTCGGCCCCGAAGGACGAAGACGAGGACGAGCAGTACTGAGATATCAGCCTTCTCATGCAAAAACCCCGCCGAAAAGGCGGGGTTTTTCATTGGCGTTGCTGTAGAGCATCTGACACAAGGCCGAGCAATATGCGGACCTTCCTGCAGCCTTCCCGCTGATTTCACATCGGCAGGGAGCCAAAACCACGCTTTCGCAGTGCCTCTGCGATCTCTTCCAGTATCGCCGGATCATCGATGGTTGCAGGCATTTTCCAGGGAATGCCGTCAGCGATCTTCTGCATGGTTCCGCGCAGGATTTTGCCGGAGCGCGTTTTCGGCAATCGGTTAACGGTGATGGCCGTTTTGAAGGCCGCGACTGGGCCGATCGACTGGCGGATCATCGCCACGACCTCCGATTCGATCGCCGGCGTTTCACGGGAAACATCGCGTTTCAGCACCAGGAAACCACAGGGCACCTGACCCTTCACCGCATCGGTCACACCGATGACCGCGCACTCGGCGACATCGGCATGGCGCGCGCAGACCTCCTCCATCGCCCCGGTGGAAAGCCGGTGACCAGCGCAATTGATGATGTCATCAGTGCGCGACATGACGAAAAGATAACCGTCCTCGTCGACACAGCCGGCATCGGCGGTCTTGTAGTAGCCAGGAAATTCATCGAGGTAAGCCGACCGGAAGCGATCGTCGGCGTTCCAGAGGGTCGGCAGGCAACCCGGCGGCAAGGGCAGCTTTATGACGATATTGCCGAGCGTTCCCGCCTCGACCGGGTGACCGGCATCGTCGAGCACCGCGATGTCATAACCGGGCATCGGCAGTGTCGGTGAGCCATGCTTGACGGGGAGGGCGCCAAGACCCAGCGGATTGGCGGCGATCGGCCAGCCGGTCTCCGTCTGCCACCAGTGATCGATGACCGGCACGCCGAACATGCGCTCCGCCCATTTCAGCGTTTCAGGGTCCGCCCTCTCGCCGGCCAGAAACAGCGCCCGGAAATCCGGCATCGGATATTTGCGCAGCAGTTCGCCCTCACCATCCTCCCGCCGGATGGCGCGGAATGCGGTCGGCGCCGTGAAAAGCACACGCACCTTGTATTCCGAGACGATCCGCCAGAAGACGCCGGCATCCGGGGTGCCGACCGGCTTTCCCTCATAGATCAGCGTGGTCACGCCCGCGATCAGCGGGGCATAGACGATATAGGAATGGCCGACGACCCAGCCGATATCGGACGCCGTCCAGAACACCTCGCCCGGCTTCAGCCCGTAGACATTCCGCATCGACCAGTTAAGCGCGACCATATGGCCGCCATTGTCGCGGACTACGCCCTTCGGTTGGCCCGTGGTGCCTGAGGTGTAGAGGATATAGAGCGGATCGGTCGCCTTGACGGGAGCACAGGCCACCTCTGCGCTGCGATGGGCCGCCACCGCCGCCTCGAAATCCTGGTCGCGGCCACCGGCGAGCTCTGCCGGAAGCTGCGGCCGCTGCAGCACCAGGCAGCGCTCCGGCTTCATCCGCGCAAGCTCGATGGCTTGATCGACCAGCGGCTTATAGGCGATGACGCGACCGGGCTCGAGGCCGCAGCTTGCGGTGATCACCAGCTTGGCGCCGCTGTCGTCGATGCGCGCGGCAAGTTCGCTGGCGGCAAAGCCGCCGAAAACGACGGAATGAACCGCACCGATGCGAGCGCAGGCGAGCATGGAAAACACCGCCTCCGGCACCATCGGCATATAAAGGATCACGCGGTCGCCTTTGCCGATGCCGATCTCGAGCAGTGTTGCTGCGATCGCCTTCACCTCACCAAGCGCCTCATCATAGGTGAAACGGCGCTTCTCGCCGGTCATGGCGCTGTCGAAGAGGATCGCCGTCTCGCCACCGCGTCCAGCTGCGACATGTCGATCCAGGCAATTGTGGCAAGTATTGGTCTCTGCCCCTGAAAACCACCGGCCATAGACGCCATTATCGGGTGAAAAGATCCGCTCCGGAGGCTTGAACCAGTCGATATCGGCGGCGGCTTCGCTCCAGAAGCCTTCGGGATCCTTTTTCCAGGCCGCATAGACCTGATGATAGCCGTTTTGCATCTGCTCCTCCCCAGGACATGCAAGCCTCGATATCAATTTAGGCCGGGCCGAGGAGGACGGAAAGCCCGACGAAAGCAGGTATCAGCGCGCGCCGAAAATCGCCGATCCGACGCGCACACTGGTGGCGCCGAAAGCAATCGCCGTCTCGTAATCACCCGACATGCCCATGGAAAGTTTTTCGACGCTGCATTTGGCGGCGAGCTTTGCGAGCAGGGCGAAATGCGGCCCGGGATTTTCCTCGGCCGGCGGGATGCACATCAACCCCTCGATGGACAGGCCGAGTTGATCGCGGCAGAGGGCGACGAAATCAGGCGCATCCTCGGGAGGGATGCCGGCCTTCTGCGGTTCCAGCCCGGTATTGACCTGGACGTAGAGCCGCGGCGTCCTGCCCTGCCGCTTCATCTCCTCGGCGAGGGCGCGGGCGATCTTCTCGCGGTCCACCGTCTCGATGACATCGAAGAGCGCCACCGCATCCGCCGCCTTATTCGATTGCAGCGGCCCGATCAGATGCAGTTCGATCTCAGGATACTCGGCCTTCAGATCGGGCCATTTGCCTTGGCTTTCCTGTACCCGGTTCTCGCCGAACACCCGCTGCCCGGCGTCGATAGCCGGACGGATCGCATCCGCCTCGAACGTCTTCGATACGGCGATGAGCTGAACGGAACCGGCCGGACGACCTGCCTGGCGTTCCGCCGCCGCGATCCGCGAGCGCACGTCGTTCAACCGCTCTTGAAGTTCCATCGTTCTGCCTCGACATATCAACGTGAAAGGAATTGGCATGAACTAGCCAGCCGTTCCGTGCTTGCCAAGACCCGCACCGGCGAAATCGCTTCGGCGGCATGAAGATCGGACGCTTGCAGCGCCCGCAAAACTTGACGCTATCGTGGTTTCATGGTGAAGGTCTCGGCCAACTCCCCTGATTTTCCGGAATTTTGAATACCATGGCCACCGAACGTTATAATCCGCGCGACGCCGAGCCCCGCTGGCAGCAGAAATGGAACGAAGACAAGGTCTTCGAGACCGACAATTCGGATCCGCGCGAAAAATATTATGTCCTCGAAATGTTTCCCTATCCCTCGGGACGCATTCATATGGGCCATGTCCGCAATTACGCCATGGGCGACGTGGTTGCCCGTTACAAGCGCGCCCGCGGTTATAACGTTCTGCATCCGATGGGCTGGGACGCCTTCGGGATGCCGGCGGAAAACGCCGCCATGGAGCGCGGTGTGCACCCCGCATCCTGGACCTACCAGAACATCGCTTCGATGAAATCGCAGCTGAAGGCGATGGGGCTGTCGCTGGACTGGAGCCGCGAATTCGCCACCTGCGACGTCGACTATTACCAGCACCAGCAGCACCTGTTCCTGGATTTTCTGGAAAAGGGCCTGGTCTACCGCAAGCAGTCGAAAGTGAATTGGGATCCGGTCGACAATACCGTTCTTGCCAACGAACAGGTGATTGACGGCCGCGGCTGGCGCTCCGGCGCGCTGGTCGAACAGCGCGAACTGACGCAATGGTTCTTCAAGATCACCGATTTCAGCCAGGACCTGCTGGACGCGCTGGATACGCTCGACCAGTGGCCGGAAAAAGTGCGCCTGATGCAAAAGAACTGGATCGGCCGTTCCGAGGGCCTGACGGTCCGCTGGGAGATCGTGCCGGAAACGGCGCCTGCCGGCGAGATCGAAATCACGGTCTATACGACACGTCCAGACACCTTGTTCGGCGCCTCCTTCCTGGCGATCTCAGCCGATCATCCGCTGGCCAAGGATGCGGCCGCGAAGAATGTTGAGATCGAAGCCTTCTGTGAGGAGTGCCGCCGCGCCGGCACCTCGCTTGCCGCGCTCGAGACCGCCGAAAAGAAGGGCATTGATACCGGCATCCGCGTCAGGCATCCGCTCGATCCCTCGTGGGAACTGCCTGTCTACATCGCCAATTTCGTTCTGATGGATTACGGCACGGGTGCGATCTTCGGCTGCCCGTCGGGGGACCAGCGCGACCTCGACTTTGCCCGGAAATATGGCTTGCCGGTTGTGCCGGTCGTCATGCCGAGGGATGGTGACGCCGCAAGCTTTTCCGTCGGCGACACCGCCTATGACGGCGACGGAGTGATGATCAATTCGCGTTTCCTCGACGGCAAGACGACGGAGGAAGCCTTCAATATCGTTGCCGACCGGCTGTCGGCGGCTTCCCTCGGCAATGCGCCGCAGGGCGAGCGGAAGATCAATTTCCGTCTGCGCGACTGGGGCATTTCGCGCCAGCGCTATTGGGGCTGCCCGATCCCGGTCATCCATTGCGACGCCTGCGGCGTTGTGCCGGTGCCGAAGAAGGACCTGCCGGTCAAGCTGCCGGAGGATGTAACCTTCGACCAGCCCGGCAATCCGCTCGATCGTCATCCGACCTGGCGGCATGTCGCCTGCCCGAACTGCGGCAAGGACGCACGCCGCGAGACGGATACGATGGACACCTTCGTCGATTCAAGCTGGTATTTCACCCGCTTTACCGCGCCTTGGGAAGCCAAGCCGACCGATCCTGAGGCGGCTAATCGCTGGCTGCCGGTCGATCAATATATCGGCGGCATCGAGCACGCGATTTTGCATCTGCTTTATTCCCGTTTTTTCACCCGCGCCATGCGCGAGACCGGCCATGTCGCCGCCACCGAACCCTTCAAGGGTCTTTTTACCCAGGGCATGGTGGTCCATGAAACCTACAGCCGCGGCTCCGGCGCCAGCCGCGAGTGGGTGGCTCCCGCCGATATCCGCATCGAAGAAATCGACGGTAAACGCCGTGCCTTCTTGCTGGCGTCAGATGAAGAAATTGCCATCGGTTCGATCGAGAAGATGTCGAAATCAAAGAAGAACGTTGTCGATCCCGACGATATTATCGCCTCCTATGGCGCCGATACCGCGCGTTTCTTCGTTCTCTCCGACTCCCCGCCGGAGCGTGACGTCATCTGGTCGGAAGCCGGCGTCGAAGGTGCCCATCGTTTCACTCAGCGCCTCTGGCGGCTGATTTCCGAAGCGGCCGGCGGCCTGTCGACCGTTGCCCCCGCACCGGCAAGCGAAGGGGAGGCTCTGGCAATCTCGCAGGCGGCGCACAAGACGCTGAAGGCCGTTCAGAACGACTACGACAAGCTGTGGTTCAACAAGGCCGTAGCCCGCATCTACGAGCTCGTCAATGCCCTCGCCGCGCCGCTGACGAGGGTTGCGGTGGGTGAAGGCGACATCGCCTATCGTGCCGCCGTGCGTGACGCTGCCGAGATCCTGATCCAGCTCGTCGCACCGATGACACCACATCTTGCCGAGGAGTGCTGGGCCGCGCTAGGCAATGCCGGGCTGCTCGCCCGCACGGACTGGCCGCGTTACGTGGAAGCGCTGGTCATGGAGAATGACGTCGTTCTGCCCGTGCAGGTCAACGGCAAGAAGCGCGCCGAATTGACAATTTCTCGCGATGCAGATCAGAATGCCGTCACCAACGCCGTGCTGGAGCTGGATGCGGTGAAGAACGTGCTGAACGGTCAGGCGCCGAAGAAGATCATCGTGGTTCCCCAAAGGATTGTGAACATTGTCGTCTGATATCATCCGCAATGCCGGCATCGCCATGATCCTTGCCGCCTCGGCATTTCTTTCGGCCTGCCAGGTTCGGCCGCTTTATTCCGAGAGTTCCGGCGTCGTCGAAAAGTTGTCCTCGGTCGGCTTTTCCGATGCATCAGGCCGCGTCGAACAGCAGGTGCGCAATCGCCTGATCTTCTTGGCATCGCGCGGCGCCGGCGAAGCGATAAATCCACAATATCACGTCCAAATGCGCGCTACTTCGAGCGTCGCCGATACGCTGCTGCGTCAATCCGGCGATACATCGCGCGCCGGTCGTGTCACCGTCACCGTTACCTATACGCTGAGCGCCGTAGCCGACGGACGCGTGATCAAGGCCGGTAGCCGACAAGCGACTGCCCTGGTGGATTTCTCCGAGCAGGAGTTTGCCAAGCAAAGGGCGATCCGCGATGCCGAGAACCGCGCGGCGGATCAGGCGGCAGAATTCGTAGGAGCCGATCTCGCCGCTGCCCTCAGCCGCTGAGGGCCGGGGAGGTGGCCGAAATCAAGTCCCATGAATTCGACACTTTCCTGCAGAAATCGGCGGGGAACTACCGGATTTTCGTCATTTACGGGCCGGATCGCGGCCTGGTTTCCGAACGAGCCGGCCAGATCGCCGGCAAGACCGGCGTCGCGACCGACGATCCTTTCTCCCTAACCAAACTCGATATCGGGGATCTGCAGAAGGATCCCGGACGCTTAGTTGACGAGGCTCAGTCTATCGGGTTGTTCGGCGGCGAGAAACTCATCTGGATCCGCGGTGCAGCCAACGAAAAATACCTCGTCGATTCCCTGGCGGTGCTGGCCGAAAAACCGCTCGAAGCCGCCTACCTGATCGTCGAGGCCGGCGATCTGAAAAAAGGATCCCTGCTTCGCAAGACCGCGGAAGCCGCACGATCCGTCATGACGATCCCCTCCTACGCCGACGACAGCCGCGCTCTGAACGGCTTGATCGATGCTGAACTCGGCGCGGAGAAGCTTGGCATTACCCCGGCGGCCCGTCAGGCGCTGATCTCACTGATCGGCGGTGATCGCATCGCTTCCCGTAACGAAGTGCGCAAGCTCGCCCTTTATTGCAGCGGACTCAATACGGTTGAGGAACATCACGTTGCCGAAATAATTGGCGACGCCAGCGCGATCTCCGTCGATGACGCCGTCGATGCCATCCTCAGCGGTGACCTCAACGGATTCCTGCATGCCATGCAAAAGATCAGCAGTTCAAAAACCGCTATCTTTCTGGTGCTGCAGGCCTGCCTGAAGCAATTCCAGCTTCTGGACATGATGCTCGCTGAAATGGAAGAAAAAAGGGTGCAGGCGCCTCAGGTCATGCAGACGATGGGTCGGCATCTGCATTTTCGCCGCAAGCCGATCATCGAGCAGGCGCTCCGCCACTGGTCGGCGGACAGCATCGCGCGCGAATCCAATCGCCTGCAGGCAGCGATCCTCCAGAGCCGGCGACGGCAGGTGCTGGAAGACAGCGTTGCGATGCAAACACTTCTCTCCACCACTCTACAATCCGGCAGCAAATCCGGCTGATCATCGCCTTTCCAGCAGGCGGCAGATTTCCTCGAGCTGTTCCAGCGACTTATACGATATTTTGATCTGGCCGCCGCCGTTCTTGTGATTGATTGAAACATCAAGACCGAGGGCATCGGAAAGCGTGCGCTCCAGCGCCAGCGTATCGGAATCCTTCTGATCGCGACGCAAGGCCGGCTGCTGCGGCTCCGATTGCGCCTTGATATTGTTCTGCGCCAACTTCTCGGCATCACGCACCGACATGCCCTTGGCGACGATGGTGCGGGCAAGGCTTGCCGGATCGGGCGTCGAAACAAGTGCGCGTGCATGGCCGGCGGAAAGACTGCCGGCGGCAAGAAGATCGCGAACCGGATCGGGCAATTTCAGCAAACGCAGCGAGTTGGCGACATGACTGCGGCTTTTGCCGATAATCTCGCCAAGATCGTTTTGGGTGTAGCCATATTCGGCGATCAGCTGCTCATAGCCCAACGCCTCTTCGAGAGGATTGAGATCCGCTCGCTGCACGTTTTCGACGATCGCAATCTCAAGGGCGGTCTTGTCGTCAACGTCACGAATAATGACCGGGATTTCGATCAGGCCAGCGAGTTGCGCCGCCCGCCAGCGCCGCTCCCCGGCGATGATTTCATATCTGTCTTGTGACATCGTCCGCACCACAATCGGCTGAACGATACCGTGCTGACGGATGGAACTCGCAAGATCGTGCAGTTCGGTGTCATCGAAGAAACGGCGCGGATTGCGCGGGTTACGGCTGACGAATTCGATCGGAATCATTCGGTCGGCGCTGACAGTGCGTTCAGCTTCAACCGGAACAGGCTGATCCATTTCACCAATCAATGCTGCAAGGCCGCGACCCAGTCGTCTTTTCGATACATCGTCATTCATAATCTACACTCACCTACACCCCGGAAATGATCTTACGCGGCCAATCTCTGCCGCTCACGCTGAATGACCTCGGAGGCCAGTTGCAGATAGGCCTGGCTACCCGCGCATTTCAGATCATAGAGAATAGCGGGCTTGCCGTAGGACGGCGCCTCGGACACTCGGACGTTTCGGGGGATCAACGTATGATAAACCTTTTCCCCGAGATGCGTCCGCACATCATTCACCACCTGCTGGGCCAAATTGTTGCGCGCATCGAACATCGTCAGGACGATACCTTGGATATCCAGCCGCGGATTTACTGTCCGACGAACCTGGCTGACAGTTTCGAGCAGCTGGCTCAACCCCTCCAACGCGAAGAATTCGCATTGCAGCGGCACCAGCACCGAATGGGCGGCAGCCATGGCATTCATCGTCAGCAGATTGAAAGAGGGCGGGCAATCGAGAAGAATATAGGAGAATGCCATAGCCTCGGGAGAGGATAGGGCCTTCCGCAATTTAAAAACCCGATCGCTCTGCTGCGAGATTTCCATCTCGATACCCAGCAGATCCATGGTCGAAGGAACGATGAAGAGGTTGGGAACGGCTGTTTCCAGCGTCACGTCGCTGATCCCTCGCTCACCGACCATCATATCGTAGGAGGAGAGCTTCCGATCGCGGCGGTCGATACCGAGGCCGGTGCTGGCGTTGCCCTGAGGATCCAGATCGACGATCAGAACCCGCTCGCCAATAGCGGCCAGCGCCGTTGCCAGATTGATTGCCGTGGTCGTCTTGCCAACGCCACCTTTCTGATTTGCGATGGTTATTATCCGATGTCGTTCGCCAGCCATTGCTGCAATATCCGATCTGTTAAACCAAGCGCCGGAGATTCGATATTTCCAAAATCACAGATTCTTGCTCAACGGCGCTCTTGTGTTCTACCAGATCGAATTGCCACCGGCCACGGGCTTCGGCTATTTCCCTGAGGTAATCCCGGCCTTTGTGAAAAAAGCTCCGACAATTTTCTTTGTCGAGCATCCAAGGGGCCGAATAGCCGATCAGCCCATCAAGATCGGCAAGAGCTCGCGCCGAAATCGCGTCGCAATCGCCGATCTCGCTATAAGCGTCTTCGATTCGACTGGCGTGAACGCTCCCTCGGGCATTTGTTTCCCGCAGGACCGTTCGCAAAAACGCAGCCTTCTTATGATTGCTTTCGACAAGATGTACCCATCCCTCTTGCAGTTCTGCCAGAAAGATAGCGGTGATAACGCCGGGAAAGCCGCCACCACTGCCGAGGTCGACCCAGGTGACGGGCTGCGGGTAAATCTGAAAGATCTGACTGCTGTCGGCAATATGGCGGCGCCACAGCGCATCGAGTGTCGATGGCGCCACCAGATTGATCGTTTTTGCCCATTTCTGAAATAGCGTCGCGAAATGTTGAAGTCGTTCCTGTGTTTCACGTGAAACACGCAAACCGTTAAGTTCCATTCTCAGGGACTTTCAAATCTTGGGTCAGGCGCTCTGCAGCGCGGATCCGTGTTGCCGACGCAGGTGCACAAGCAGCAGCGCGATGGCAGCGGGGGTCATACCCTCGACAATTGCTGCCTGGGCAACGTTGAACGGACGAGCAGCGCTGAGCTTCGCCTTAAGTTCATTCGAAAGGCCCGAGAGCGCATCATAATTAAAATTCGCTGGTATCAGCCGCTCCTCGTCGCGCTGCTGGTCGACAATCGCCGCCGCCTGCCGATCGAGGTAGACGGAGTAGCCTGCCTCAATCTCGAGCGCCTCCGCAACTTTTGGCCGAAGCCTACCTAGGTCCTCCGGCCAGACATGTCGAAGCGCGGCGAAATCATAGGCCGGATAGGACAAGAGATCGTAGGCCGTTCGGCGCTGGCCATCGAGGTTGATGTTCAAGCCCGCCCGTCGCGCCTCATTGGGCGTCACCGTCAGCGCCATCAGCCGGGCGCGACCAGCGTCAATCTCGGACTGATAGGCCGTGAAGCGCTCGGCGCGCTCGGCGCCCACACATCCAAGCTCCATAGCTAGCGGTGTCAGCCGCATATCCGCGTTGTCGGCACGCAAGGTCAGGCGATACTCTGCACGCGACGTAAACATTCGATACGGTTCCGTAACACCACGCGACGTCAGGTCGTCGATCATCACGCCGATATAGGAGCTTGTGCGGCTAAAATGGAACGGTTCCGAATCGGAACTCCGCAAGGCGGCATTCAATCCGGCTGCCAATCCCTGGGCCGCCGCCTCTTCATAACCGGTGGTGCCATTGATCTGTCCCGCCAGGAACAGGCCTCGCAGTCGCTTGACCTCAAGGGACGGGGTAAGCTCTCTTGGATCGACGTGATCATACTCGATGGCATAACCTGGCTGCAGTATCCTAGCGGCTTCGAGGCCCGGAATGGTCTTGATAAAAGCGGCTTGAACTTCGGCCGGCAGCGACGTCGAAATGCCGTTCGGATAAACGGTGTCGTCATCCAGCCCTTCCGGTTCAAGAAAGACCTGATGCCCGTCGCGCTCTCCGAACTTCACGAGCTTGTCTTCGATCGACGGGCAGTAACGCGGTCCGACGCCTTCGATCTGCCCGGAATACATCGCCGAGCGCTTGATATTCTCGACAATGATCCGGTGCGTCGCCTCCGTTGTCCTGGTGACACCACATTCGACCTGGCGGGTGGTGATCGTATCGGTCATGAAGGAAAAGGGCACAAGTTCCTCATCCGCACCCTGTCGGCCGATAGATTGCCAGTCGATCGTCTTGCCATCCAGCCGGGCCGGCGTTCCGGTTTTCAGCCGTCCGAGCCGGAGCCCCAACCGCGCCAGGGTGGCAGACAGGCCGATCGACGGCGCTTCGCCGACACGACCAGCGGGCGTCTTTTCAGTGCCGATATGAATAAGGCCGCGCAGGAAGGTGCCGGTTGTCAAGACCACGGCCGGCGCCTGCAGCCGTCGGCCGTCTTTCATGATGACCCCAGCAACACGGCCATCGAGCACATCGAGATCAAATGCGTCGCCCTCGATAATGTCCAAGCCTGCCGTTGCTTCGATTGCGGCGAGCATCGCCAGCCGGTAAAGCTTTCGATCTGCTTGGGTCCGTGGACCCCTCACGGCCGCACCCTTTTTGCGGTTCAGCATTCTGAACTGGATGCCAGCAACATCGGCAACCCGGCCCATCAGGCCATCCATCGCGTCGATCTCACGAACCAGATGTCCCTTTCCCAGCCCGCCGATCGCCGGATTGCAGGACATGACCCCAATTGTGTCTCGCCTATGGGTAACGAGCGCGGTTTTCGCACCGAGGCGCGCAGCCGCACTGGCCGCCTCGGTTCCTGCATGGCCGCCGCCGATGACGATCACATCATAGCCACTGTCGGTCATATCAAAACTCCAAAACAGCAAGACTTCACGTGAACCTGAGGGCGCGCCGCCGGTAAAGGTTTCACGTGAATCACTTGCCGATGCAAAACTCCGAGAAGATCACGTCGAGCAGCTGTTCGACGTCCACCCGCCCGGTAATTCGTCCCAGGTATTCAGCCGCAAGCCGAAGCTGTTCGGTGCGCAGTTCAAGGTCTGCGTCAATCTCCGAGATTGCCGCGTCGAGTGCTGCCAAACATTTCGTCAGCGAATCCTTATGCCGCTGCCGGCTGGGGATGGCCAGAGACAGACCACTGAAACGCTCGGCGACAATGCGGCCGATCAGCTGGCGCAACTCCGACAGGCCGTCACCGGTCAGCGTCGAAATCTGCAGGTCATAGCGATCCGAACCAGTCTCAACGAGATCCTTCTTCGTTCCGACAGTAACATGGGGCAAAGCCTGCTCCAAGTCGCCGGGAATCGTCGGATTGCTCATGTCGACCAACAGCAGCGCAAGATCGGCATCTCGAAGCGCAACACGCGCGCGCCGCACGCCCTCCATTTCCACCCGGTCGTCCGCCTGGCGCAGACCGGCGGTGTCATAGAGTTTGACAAGATAGCCGTCAATATCGAGATCGACCTGCAGCACATCGCGGGTGGTTCCGGCAATCTCGGTGACGATCGCAACGTCACGCCGGGCCAAGGCGTTCAACAGGCTCGATTTTCCGGCATTCGGAGCGCCCGCTATCACCACTTTAAAGCCGTCCCTGATGATTTCGCCCGCCGAGGCCGATTTGAGATGAAGGCCGATATCGTCGCGAAGCACCTTCATATCGGCCCATACCATGTCCGAGACGGAGCCTGGAACGTCGTCTTCGTCGGGAAAATCGAGCTCCGCCTCGATCAGGGCCCGAGCCCGGGTTAATCGTTCCGCCCACGACTCGTAAATCGCCGAGACGCCGCCGGCGCTCTGCTCCACGGCAAGACGGCGCTGCATCTCGGTTTCGGCGCCGATCAAATCGGCGAGCCCCTCAACCTCGACAAGATCAAGCTTGCCATTTTCGAAGGCCCGCCGCGAAAACTCGCCTTCATGGGCCATACGAACACCTGGAATACCGCCAAGTTCGGAGAACAATGCCGCCAACACGGCCTTACTGCCGTGGATCTGCAACTCGGCCACATCGTCGCCGGTGAAAGAATGCGGGGCGGGAAAAAACAGCACTAGGCCATTGTCGATCGGTTCGTTGTTACGAGTCCGAATCGTTCGGTAGGACGCCGCTCGGTCAGCCGGTACGGGTCCAGCCAGCCGGATCAATATATCTCTGGTCAGCGGACCGCTGATGCGGACGACCGAAACACCCGAGGGCGGAGGACCGCTCGAAAGCGCATAGATTGTATCATTCGACATGGCCATGCGTCCGGTTTTTCTGTTCGAGTCCGAATCGAGTCCCTTAAACAAAAAGCTGGCGACATCGAGACGATGCGCCAGCTCTCATCAGCGGAATCCGGCTAAGGATCAGGTGTTCATCGAGTCGAAGAAGTCCGAATTGTTCTTCGTCTGTTTGAGTTTGTCGATCAGAAATTCGATCGCGTCGGTAGTGCCCATCGGCGCGAGAATACGACGCAGAACGAAGATCTTCTGCAGATCCTGGCGCGGAACCAGAAGGTCTTCCTTACGCGTGCCGGACTTCAGAATATCCATCGCCGGGAAGATGCGCTTGTCGGCAACCTTGCGGTCAAGAACGATTTCGGAGTTGCCGGTACCCTTGAACTCTTCAAAGATGACTTCGTCCATGCGGCTGCCGGTATCGATCAACGCAGTCGCGATGATCGTCAGCGAACCGCCTTCCTCGATATTGCGCGCGGCGCCGAAGAAGCGCTTCGGCCGCTGCAGCGCGTTGGCGTCCACGCCGCCCGTCAGAACCTTGCCGGAGGAGGGAACGACCGTGTTATAGGCGCGGCCAAGGCGTGTAATCGAATCGAGCAGGATGACGACGTCGCGCCCGTGCTCGACCAGACGCTTTGCTTTTTCGATGACCATTTCGGCCACCTGGACGTGACGCACTGCCGGCTCGTCGAAGGTCGAGGAGATAACCTCGCCGCGGACCGAGCGCTGCATGTCGGTCACTTCCTCGGGACGCTCGTCGATCAGAAGAACGATGAGATAACATTCCGGATGGTTGGCCGTGATCGAATGGGCGATGTTCTGGAGAAGCACGGTCTTACCGGTGCGCGGAGGCGCGACGATCAGTCCGCGCTGGCCCTTGCCGAGCGGCGCCACCAAGTCGATCACACGCGGAGACAGATCCTTGGAGGTCGGGATCTCGAGTTCCATCTTGAAGCGCTCATTCGGGTAGAGCGGCGTCAGGTTGTCGAAATGAACCTTATGACGAATCTTTTCCGGATCGTCGAAATTAATGGTGTTGACCTTGAGCAGCGCGAAATAACGCTCGCCTTCCTTTGGCCCGCGGATCGGTCCCTCGACCGTGTCGCCGGTTTTCAACGAGAAACGGCGGATCTGTGACGGCGAGATGTAGATGTCGTCGGGACCGGGCAGGTAGTTTGCATTCGCCGAACGCAGGAAGCCGAAGCCGTCCTGCAGCACCTCGACGACCCCTTCGCCGATGATTTCCACATCCTGGCTGGCAAGCATTTTGAGGATCGCAAACATCAGCTCCTGCTTGCGCATCGTGCTTGCATTCTCGACCTCGAGCGATTCGGCGAAAGCCAGAAGATCCGTCGGGGATTTGCTCTTAAGTTCCTGAAGCTTCATTTCAGCCATGAAGTGACCAATACTCTTTTCAATTTCGAAGGGGAAAGGCGATGTTGGGTCGTATTCGGTACTGCGAAAGGGGCTCGCAGACGACTGAAATCTACACACATGCCACGTAGATGAGATGCGCGGAAAATAGCGACTCGTTATCGCCGCCGCAAGGGGGCTGCTTAAAATGAAGCAAATTTAACCTGAGGGAGGATTTCTCGTCAGAACGGCTTCACCACGACGAGGATCACGATCGCGATCATCAGCAAAGTCGGCGCCTCGTTCATGAACCTCCAGTAGCGCGCGGAACGGTGATTTTTGTCCCGCTCGAAGGCGCGCACGGCGCTGCTGAAGAACATATGGATCCCGGTCAGCAGCACGACAAGCCCGATTTTTGCATGCAGCCAGCCGCCCTGGAACCCGTAGACCGACCAGGCGAGATATAGACCGAAGATCCAGGTCAGCATCATCGCCGGCGTCATGATGATGCGAAGCAGCCGGCGCTCCATTACCTTGAAGGTTTCCGACTGCACCGAGCCTGGTTCGGCGTCGGTATGGTAGATGAACAACCGCGGCATATAGAACAGTCCTGCCATCCAGGAGATGACCGCGATGATATGAAGCGCCTTGATCCAGAGATAGAGATTGTCGGGATTCCAGGCGAACAGCCCAACCGCGATCAGCGCGAAGAAGACCAGCGCAAAATGCGCGCGGCGCCGCGCGTAAGCGCCGGCTCTACGGTCCGTCTGTTTTTCCATTGTCACGTCTGGGCCATCCGTGAACCCCGCACGCGTTCAACCAGCAAACGCACATGTTCAGGGTCGGCCTGCGGCGTGATGCCATGGCCGAGATTGAAGATAAGCGGCCCATTGCCGAGATGATTCAGAATATCGTCGATACCCTCTTCCAGCGCCCGGCCGCCGGCAACGACGCGCATCGGGTCGAGATTGCCCTGAACCGGACCATCCTTCTGAAGTTCGGCCGCAAAGGCCAATGGGACCGACCAGTCGAGACCGATCGCATCCGCTCCGGTCTTCTGACGATAGGTTTTCAACTGGTAGCCCGCACCCTTGGCGAAGGCGATGATGCGCGCCTGCGGCCGCCGCGCCTTGATCGAGGCAATCATCCGTGCAACCGGCTTGACAGCGAAGGCGTCGAACTCTTTCTCGCCGAGAACACCCGCCCAGGAATCGAAAATCTGCACGGCATCGGCGCCGGCATCGATCTGCGCCACGAGATAATCGGCCGAAACGTCGGCAAGCAGCATCAGCAGCTGCTCGAAGGCGCGGGGATGTTTATAGGCGAAGAGACGGGCAGGGGCCTGATCCGGGGTGCCATGGCCGGCGATCATATAGGTCGCAACCGTCCAAGGCGCGCCACAGAAACCGAGCAGAGTCGTCTCTTCAGGCAATTCCTCCCGCAACCGCCGTACCGTTTCCAGCACCGGTCTGAGGTAATCGACAACCTCGTCGCCATTCAATCTGCCGATGCCTGCTTCATCGATCGGATCCATTTCCGGTCCATGGCCTTCAGTGAAACGAACATTCCGCTTCATCGCGTCGGGAATGACGAGGATGTCGGAAAACAGGATCGCTGCATCAAAGCCATAGCGGCGGATCGGCTGCAATGTCACTTCGACGGCGTGATCGGGCGTGTAGCAGAGATCGAGGAAGCTTCCGGCCTTTGCCCGGGTCTCCCTATATTCCGGCAGATAGCGTCCTGCCTGTCTCATCAGCCAGAGAGGAGGAGGAAAAACGCTTTCGCCGTCGAGAACCCTCATGATCTTTCGCCGCCTATCGCTCAAGCGCGTCTTCCCTATAAAAAATCAAAGATATTTTAAAAGGTTTCTATTTCTTAGAGTCGGTGTCTATCAAGGATTAAAATCCATCCACCGCCGATGCCATTTGTCGCGCGTTCGACGACGAACTCGAAAGAATTTCTCCATTCCTGTCAAATTCCGGGGAGAATCCGAATCCGAAAGCGATTCCAAATCCTTGCCAGAGGACGATTTTTTTCGTGCCTGTGGATAGACTGTGGGCCGCTGGACGACAAGTCGATTTCATCCCCAGCCTCCACAGGAGCGGCCGAAACCGGTCCGGAAAATTCGAAATGTGGATAAGCAGGCATGTTTTCCCTTGCCCGAGACAGCCTCGCCGCCTTAGCTCTCCATCATCCAGTCTTTTCAACAGGCAGCGGAAAATAACGTGGAGAACAGAACGAACTTCTTTCATCTGCACCTGATTTCTGACTCGACCGGAGAGACTCTCATCTCCGCCGGTCGCGCCGCTTCGGCGCAGTTCAGATCCGCCCAGCCGATCGAACATGTCTATCCGCTGATCCGCAATCGCAAACAGCTGCTGCCGGTTCTGCAGGCGATCGATGATGCGCCGGGGATCGTGCTCTACACGATTGTCGACCGCGATCTGGCGAACCTGATCGACGAACGCTGCGTCGAGATGGGTGTCGCCTCGGTCAATGTGCTGGAGCCGGTCATGAATGCGTTCCAGATCTATCTGGGCGCCCCGTCTCGCCGCCGGGTCGGGGCCCAGCATGTGATGAATGCTGGCTACTTCGCCCGCATCGAGGCGTTGAACTTCACCATGGATCATGACGACGGCCAGATGCCGGACGATTACAACGACGCGGATGTTGTCATCATCGGCATCAGCCGGACATCGAAGACGCCGACCAGCATCTATCTCGCCAATCGCGGCATCAAGACGGCGAACATCCCGATCGTCTATGGCGTGCCCTTGCCGGAGAGCCTGCTCGTGGCGACAAAACCGCTGATCGTCTGCCTGATCGCCACCACCGACCGCATTTCCCAGGTCCGGGAAAATCGGGTGCTCGGGACGACGCAAGGTTTCGACCGCGAGCACTACACCGATCGCGCCACGATCTCGGAAGAGCTGAAATATGCCCGCTCCCTCTGCGCCCGCCACGGATGGCCGCTGATCGACGTTACGCGCCGCTCAATCGAGGAAACGGCGGCCGCCATTGTTGCCCTCCGCCCGAAGCTGCGTTAAGCGCTGACAAAAAGCCGGGAGTGGGAGAACCATGACACCGAAACTCATCCTTGCATCGTCGAGCCCTTTTCGGCGGATGCTGATGGAAAATGCCGGTCTCTCCTTTGAGGCACATCCCGCGGAGATCGACGAAAGGGCGGTTGAGGCGCCGCTCGAAAAAGCCGGTGCGAAGCCGGACACCGTCGCCTGCATCCTGGCCAAGGCTAAAGCCGAAGATGTCAGCGCCCGTTTCCCCGAGGCTCTCGTCATCGGTTCGGATCAGACGATGTCGCTCGGCGACCGCGTTTTTCACAAACCGAAGGACATGGCCGACGCCGCGAACCACCTTCGCGCTCTGTCGGCCACCACCCACCGGCTGAACAGCGCCATCGCGATCGTCCGCGACGGCGCCGTCTTGTGGGAGCATATCGGCCATGCCGAACTGACAATGCGATCCTTGACGGAAGATTTCATCGCCAGGCACCTGGCGCGGGTGGGCAAACGGGCGCTTTCCAGCGTCGGCGCCTATCAGCTGGAAGGTGAGGGCGTTCAACTTTTCGAGAAGATCGAGGGCGACTATTTCACCATACTCGGGCTGCCGATGCTTCCGCTCCTGGGAAAATTGCGAGAATTCGGGGCGATCGATGGATGATTCACGTGAAACACTGGGGCCGAATGCATTTGTCACGGGCTTTCCCATCAAGCATTCGCGCTCACCGCTGATACATGGATACTGGCTGAAGACGCTTGGCCTCCCTGGCAGCTACCGCGCCCACGAGGTGACACCCGATGCCTTTCCCGATTTCATTGCCTCGCTGAAGGACGGCAGCTCCGGCTTTATCGGAGGCAATGTCACCATCCCCCACAAGGAACTTGCCTTCCGGCTCGCCGACAAGCCGGACGATCTGGCGCATGAACTCGGCGCCTCGAATACGCTCTGGTTGGAGGATGGTCTCCTGCATGCCACCAATACCGACGGCCGCGGCTTCACCGCCAATCTCGACGAGCGCCATTCCGGCTGGGACCGTCATGATACGGCCGTGGTCTTCGGTGCCGGCGGCGCGAGTCGGGCGATCATCCAAGCCGTCCGCGACCGTGGCTTTAGGGAAATCCACGTCGTCAACCGCACCGTCGAACGTGCGCGAGAGCTGGCCGATCGCTTCGGTCCGAGAGTTCGAGCCCATCCGGTGGGCGCGCTTGCCGAAGTCATGCATGGCGCCGGCCTCTTCATCAACACGACCTCGCTCGGCATGGATGGCGAAGCGGCGCCGTCGATCGATTTTGCGCCGCTCGCAACGGATGCCGTCGTCACCGATATCGTCTACATCCCCTTGAAGACACCGATCCTCAGACAGGCGGAAGAGCAGGGACTCTCGGTCGTCGACGGTCTCGGCATGCTGCTGCACCAGGCTGTTCCCGGTTTCGAAAAATGGTTCGGCAAGCGTCCGGTCGTCGACGCGGCGCTGCGCGCTTTGATTATCGCCGACATGGAAGTCCATTGATGCTGAAGATCGGACTCACCGGCTCAATCGGAATGGGAAAATCGACGGTCGGCAAACTCTTCGCCGAGGCCGGAATCCCCTTGAATGACTCCGACGCCGTGGTCCATGACCTCTACGCCGGCGAGGCAGCACCGCTTGTGGATGCCGCTTTCCCGGGCACGATGAAGGATGGAGCAGTTGACCGGCAGGAGCTGGGCCGCCAGCTCGCGCTCGATCCTGAAGGCTTCAAGCGCCTCGAAGCGATCGTCCATCCGCTGGTGCGCAAACGGGAAACGGAATTTCTGGAGCGACAGCAGGCAGCCGGCGCCGAAATGGTCCTGCTCGATATTCCGCTGCTCTTCGAAACCGGCGCCTGGGAGAGAGTGGACGTCATCGTTGTCGTCAGCACCGATCCACAGATTCAGCGTCAGAGGGTGCTTGCGCGCGACGACATGACGGAACAAAAATTCGATATGATTCTCTCTCGCCAGACGCCGGATGCGGAAAAACGGCGCCGCGCCGATTATCTGGTCGACACCAGCCACAGCATTGCGGAGACCAGGGCGCGGGTGCTTGAGATCGTCGCCGAGCTGAAAATGCGGATTGCCAATGGAGATTTCCGGAATGCGTGAGATCATCTTCGATACGGAAACCACCGGCCTCGACAACCGCGCCGACCGTATCATCGAAATCGGCGGCATCGAGCTCTTCAACCATTTTCCGACCGGCAACACGCTGCATATCTACATCAATCCGGGAGACCAGAAGGTTCATCCGGATGCACTTGCGGTGCACGGCATCACCGATGAATTCCTGAAGGACAAGAAGCCTTTCGCCGAGGTGGCCGAGGAAATCCTCGCCTTCTTCGGCGACGGCAAATGGATCGCCCATAACGCCACTTTCGATATGGGCTTCATCAACGCTGAATTCGCGCGGCTCGGTTTGCCGCCGATCTTGCCCGACAAAGTGGTCGATACGCTGTCGATGGCGCGGCGCAAACACCCGATGGGACCGAATTCGCTCGACGCGCTCTGCCGGCGTTACGGCATCGACAACTCGCACCGTACCAAACACGGCGCGCTGCTCGACTCCGAACTATTGGCCGAAGTCTATATCGAGATGATCGGCGGCAGACAGGCTGCGTTCGGCCTGAGCATATCGGGTCAACCCGGCCAGGCGGCCCGCGGTGAAATGGCGATGGAAGATGATATGGCGTTTGCCGCGGCGCTCGAACGCCCTTGTCCGCTTGGCTCGCGGCTCAGCCAGTCCGAAGCGCAGGCGCATGAGGCGCTGGTCGCCAAGCTCGGCGAAAAGGGCATCTGGGCGAAATACGCCCGCCCGAATTGAAAATGCCCGGGACCGGCCCGGGCATCCGCATGTCAGAATCCAAAGATTCGATCAGTTCGGAACGGCCTGAACCTTGGCGCGGGCCTGTTCTTCGGCAACGCGCTGAGCGAACATCTGCGTGAAGTCGATCGGATCGATCATCAGCGGCGGGAAACCGCCGTTACGGGTCACGTCGGCGATGATCTGTCGGGCGAAGGGGAAGAGCATGCGCGGGCACTCGATGAAGAGCACCGGCAGCATGTGCTCCTGCGGGAAACCGGCAACGCGGAAGACGCCACCATAGACGAGTTCCGTATGGAACACCGTCTTGTCGCCATCCTTGGCTTCGGCATTCAGCGACAGCACGACATCGAAATCCGTGTCGGAAAGCGGATTGGCGTTGACGTTCACATTGATGTTGATCGTTGGCGCCTTGTCGCGGGCCTGCAGCGAACGCGGCGCACCCGGATTTTCGAAGGAGAGGTCCTTGGTATATTGCGCAAGGATCGAAAGGGTCGGGTTGGTCGCACCGTTGCTGTTGTTATCGTCTGCCATTGGCTTTTCCTCGAAGGGCATGGGAATGGTGCCGCCATCTAACATTTCGGGGAGGGGCTTACAACCCTGGGCGCAAGCCGCACCCGATCACCGGCAAAGCCTCAGTCCCCGAGATGTTTGCCGGACCATGGCGAGTTGCGATCCGGCTCCCTATGATAGTCCTCCTCGTCGAGATCGACCACCTTCGAATTTGAATTGCGATCGCGGAAGTCGGGTTTCGCGTCATTGGAAAAGCCGCTTGTGGCGTTGACGACGACGAAGCGTTTGGCGATCGACCGCCAGAGGAGATCGCGCACCGGCGGAATGAGAATGAGGATGGCGATGATATCCGTGAGGAAACCGGGAATGATCAGCAGCAGCGCGGCAATCACCGTCATTGCCGGCTTCAGCAGATCACGTCCGGGCATCACGCCGTTCCGCCCTTCGCTCGACATCCGGCGCAGGATGCCGATCCCCTGCCGGCGCAGCAGGACCACGCCGAACATGAAGCTCGCCATGACGAGCGCAAGCGTCAGCGCCAGGCCGATTGCGCGACCGACAATGACGAAGCCGGCAATTTCGCCAAGCGGCAGCAACAGAATGAAAGCCGGCAGAATTGAAAAACGCATGGTCGTCATGTCCCGGCTTTTGCCGGTCTCCTCGTGGCGCCGGCGAAGATGCCAGCCATCATTTGAATCATCTGTATAGGCGGACTATATGGGAGTACAAATCAGAGATGTTAACGGCGGTTGCGACAGGATATGAGTTCGAACGACTTCATCACATTATTCTTCCTGGTGGCGGCGGTGCTGATCTTCTTTCAGCTCCGCTCCGTGCTCGGGCGCCGCACAGGAAATGAGAAGCCGCCCCGCGATCTCTATAGGCCAAGGGATGCTGCTCCGGCTGAGGCTGCCGACGCCGGCAAGGTCGTGACGCTGCCGCGCCGTGATGCGACGGCCGAGGACGACGAGCGCTTCTCTGCCATCGACGCCTTTGCCGCGCCGGGGACCCCGCTCAACGAATCGCTGCGCGCCCTGAATAAGGCCGATTCCTCCTTCAGCCCGAAGGAGTTTCTGAACGGCGCCCGCATGGCCTACGAAATGATCGTCATGGCCTATGCCGATGGCGACCGCAAAACCCTCAAGAACCTTTTGTCCCGTGAGGTTTATGACGGATTCGAGGCGGCGATTGCCGAGCGCGAAGCCCGCGGCGAAAAGGTCAAGTCCACCTTCGTCGGCATCGACAAGGCCGAAATCACCCATGCCGAGACGAAGGGCAGCGAAGCGCAGATCACCGTGCGCATTGTCAGCCAGCTGATCTCGGCGACTTACGACAAGGCTGACGTCCTGATCGAGGGCGACGCCGAAAACGTCGCCGAGGTCAACGACCTCTGGACCTTCGCCCGCGACACCCGCTCGCGTGATCCGAACTGGAAACTTGTGGCGACCGAATCGGAACATGAGTGATCAGGCATCGGACTTCGTCCTGCAGGCCATCAGCTTCGATAATTTGGAAGGCTGGAAGGATGATGATCCCTCCGGCCTTTTTGAAGTGATGCGGCGCTGCCGCCGGCAGATCACCGACGTAAAGCCCTACCGTACTGGCTCGCTCGGCCTGAGCGCCGAGGACCTGCTTCCACTTCTGATGGACGCTGAAAATTTTACGCCGTCGTCGCCGGCAGCGGCGCGCGCCTTTTTCGAGACGCGTTGCCGGCCATTTCTGATCCGCCGCAAGGACGGCAAGTCCGGTTTCGTCACCGCCTTTTACGAGCCGGAGGTCGAGGTATCGGATCGGCAAAACGAGCTCTTCCGTTTTCCCTTCTACAGCCGCCCGAACGATCTGATCGATATCGATGACAGCAATCGCCCGGCCGAACTGGATGGATCCTATGTTTTCGGCCGCTTGCATGATGATGGCCGCGTTGGCGTTTATCCGGATCGCCGCGAGATCGATCAAGGCTTTCTCGCCGGTCGCGGCCTGGAAATCGCCTGGGCGAAATCGAAGGTCGATGTCTTCTTCGTGCATGTGCAGGGTGCCGCGCGCCTGCGTTATCGAGACGGGCGTATCGGCCGCATCACTTACGCGGCAAAGGCAGGGCATCCCTTCTCGGCGATCGGCAAGCTCTTGATCGACCGCGGTGAGATCGACCGCGCCGAGATTTCCATGCAGTCGATCCGCGCCTGGCTGGCCCGCAATCCCGAGCGGGTGGACCAGGTGCTATGGCACAACCGCTCCTATATTTTCTTCCGGGAAGCGGCGGTTGCCGATCCTGAAGCGGGTCCGATTGCCGCCGCCAAGGTGCCGCTTCTCGCCGGGCGCTCGCTCGCGGTCGACCGGCTGATCCATACCTTCGGTTTCCCCATTTTCATCCGCGCCGACAGCCTCACCCATCTTGATCAAGGCCGCCCGTTCCGTCGGCTGATGCTGGCGCTCGACACCGGCTCGGCGATCGTCGGGCCGGCGCGCGGCGATATCTTCACCGGTTCGGGGGACTTGGCCGGAGAGCGCTCCGGCACCGTCCGCAACGATGCCGATTTCGTCATCCTCATTCCCAAAGCCGCCGCCGGACGTTTCGACTGATGGCCAGGGATCGCAAGCTCAGCGCCGATGAGAGGATCCTGTGGGGCAAGGTGGCGCGCAGCGCGCGGCCGATGCCCGGAAAAGCGAACGAGTTGACCGAGCTTGACGCCTTTCTGGCCGAAGCGGAAGCGGCGGCAGAACGGCAGACAGCCGAAAAGCAGACCTCCGTTGCGCCGACGGCAGCACAGCCGGCCCCACCGTCGACGCCGAGACAGCCGGCGAAGGTGCACCATCCGCTGGAAAGACCGGTGAAGCGCAAAATCGCCAAAGGCCGGCTGGCGCTCGAGGCGCGCATCGACCTGCATGGCCTGGTGCAGAGCGAGGCCCATGTCATCCTGCTCGATTTTTTAATCCGCGCCCATGAACGCGGCATGCGCCATGTGCTTGTCATCACCGGCAAGGGCAGCTCGCTGGGCAGCGAAGGTGCCTTGAAAAGAGCGGTTCCCCTGTGGTTCTCGAAGCCGGAATTCCGCTACCTGATCTCCTCCTATGAGCCAGCCGCACAGCATCATGGCGGTGAGGGAGCGCTCTATATCCGGCTGTCGCGGCGGCATGGGGAAAAGCCATGACACCCTTTGGAGAGGCGGTTCGCAGGCTGAGGGCGCGAAAGGGCGTCTCGCAGAAGGAGATGGCGCAAGCACTGAACGTCTCCCCCGCCTATCTCTCGGCGCTCGAACATGGCAAGCGCGGCCTGCCGACATTCGACCTGCTGCAGCGCATCGCCGGCTACTTCAACATCATCTGGGACGAGGCCGAGGAACTGTTCCTGCTTGCCCGCTCCTCCGACCCTCGCGTCGTCATCGACACCTCGGGCCTGCCGCCGGAATATACCGAACTCGCCAACCGGCTGGCCCGGCGGATCCGCGACCTTGACAGCGCCGAGATCGCCCGGTTATCGGCTGTTCTCGAAAATGGCGGCAAAGGTGACGGAAAAGCGTCATAATCCCCTGTTTTATGGCTTGTTCAGGGGGGCTTGCCATTGGGAACCGGGCTCAAAAAACCTATATACAAGAGTGAAGAAAGCCGGTGATTCGCAGGGCGCGCCGCCGCTTTACGACAACAGGGAAAATCTCGACAGAATGAGCGATACATCCGCGACGGAAAACGGCGTAAGCACCGAATATGGCGCAGATTCCATCAAGGTCCTGAAGGGCCTCGATGCCGTGCGCAAGCGCCCCGGCATGTATATCGGCGATACCGACGACGGCTCCGGCCTGCATCACATGGTCTATGAGGTCGTCGACAACGCGATCGACGAAGCGCTGGCCGGCCATGCCGACATCGTCACCGTCACCCTCAATCCGGATGGATCGGTAACGGTCACCGATAACGGCCGCGGCATCCCGACGGACATTCATAGCGGCGAAGGCGTGTCGGCCGCCGAAGTCATCATGACGCAGCTGCATGCCGGCGGCAAATTCGACCAGAATTCCTACAAGGTCTCAGGCGGTCTGCATGGCGTCGGCGTTTCCGTCGTCAACGCCCTCTCTGTCTGGCTGAAGCTGAAGATCCGACGCCATGGCAAGATCCATGAAATGAGCTTCACCCATGGCGTGGCCGACGCACCGCTGAAGGTCACGGGCGATGCCCCTGATTCGACCGGCACGGAAGTCAGCTTCATGCCGAGCAGCGAAACCTTCACCATGACCGAATTCGATTACGGTACGCTGGAGCACCGCCTGCGCGAACTCGCCTTCCTGAATTCGGGCGTGCGCATCCTTTTGAGCGACAAGCGTCATTCCGATATCAAGCAGGAAGAAATGCGCTATGACGGCGGCCTAGAGGCCTTCGTCTCCTATCTCGACCGCGCCAAGAAGCCGCTCGTCGACAAGCCGGTCGCCATCCGCGGCGAGAAGGACGGCATCACCGTCGAAGTGGCGATGTGGTGGAACGACAGCTATCACGAGAACGTGCTCTGCTTCACCAATAACATTCCTCAGCGTGACGGCGGCACCCATATGGCCGGCTTCCGCGCGGCCTTGACCCGTCAGGTGGTTTCCTATGCCGACAATTCCGGCATCACCAAAAAGGAAAAAGTGACGCTGCAGGGCGAAGACTGCCGCGAAGGCCTGACCGCGGTGCTGTCGGTCAAGGTGCCCGATCCGAAATTCTCATCGCAGACGAAGGACAAGCTCGTTTCTTCGGAAGTCCGTCCTGTCGTCGAAAGCCTCGTTAATGAGGCGCTGAACACCTGGTTCGAGGAGCATCCGAGCGAAGCCAAGATCCTTGTCGGCAAGGTCGTCGAGGCGGCAGCCGCGCGCGAAGCGGCCCGCAAGGCCCGTGAATTGACCCGCCGCAAGGGTGCGCTCGATATTGCCTCACTACCGGGCAAGCTCGCCGACTGCTCCGAACGCGATCCGGCCAAATCCGAAGTCTTCCTGGTCGAGGGCGATTCCGCCGGCGGGTCGGCCAAGCAGGGCCGGTCGCGCGAAAACCAGGCGATCCTGCCGCTGCGCGGCAAGATCCTGAATGTGGAACGGGCCCGTTTCGACAAGATGCTGTCGAGCCAGGAAATCGGCACGCTGATCACCGCGCTCGGCACCGGCATCGGCAAGGACGAGTTCAACGCCGAAAAGCTGCGATATCACAAGATCATCATCATGACGGACGCCGATGTCGACGGCGCCCACATCCGCACCCTGCTGCTCACCTTCTTCTTCCGGCAGATGCCGGAACTGATCGAGCGCGGCCATCTCTACATCGCTCAGCCGCCGCTCTATAAGGTCGCGCGCGGCAAGTCGGTGCAGTATCTGAAGGATGAGAAGGCGCTCGAGGAGTATCTCATCGCCCAAGGTCTGGAGGATGCCGCGTTGAGACTCGGCAGCGGCGAGGTCCGCACCGGACAGGACCTGCGCGAGGTCATCCTCGATGCGCTGCGTATGCGCGCTCTGCTCGACAATCTCCATTCGCGCTACAATCGCGCCGTCGTCGAACAGGCGGCGATCGCCGGCGCGCTCAATGCCGAGCTCGTCAGCGATCAGGCGAGAGCGCAGGCATTGGCGAGCGAGGTCGCAAGCCGTCTCGACATCATTGCCGAAGAGACCGAACGCGGCTGGCAGGGCGACCTGACGAGCGATGGCGGCCTGCGCCTGGAGCGCATGGTTCGCGGCGTCAAGGAAGTGGTGGTGCTCGACATGGCGCTGATCGGCTCCTCCGATGCCCGCCACATCGACCAGCTGACCGCGCGTCTCAAGGAAATCTATCAGACGCCGCCGTCGCTGCACCGGCGCGAAGGCGACATTGAGATTTCAGGGCCGCGCGCCCTGCTCGATGCGATCTTTGCCAGCGGCCGCAAGGGTCTTACCATGCAACGCTACAAGGGTCTCGGTGAGATGAATGCCGAGCAGCTCTGGGAAACGACGCTCGATCCGAATGTCCGTTCGCTGCTGCAGGTCAAGGTTGCCGACGCCACCGATGCCGACGGCCTCTTCGCCCGCCTGATGGGGGATGAAGTCGAGCCCCGGCGCGAATTTATCCAGGACAACGCGCTCAGCGTCGCCAATCTCGACATCTGATCGATGTGCCTTCAATAAAAGCCCCGCCGTCGCAAGACGGCGGGGCTTTTGCTTGTTCTGTCGCTCAGTTGGCTAGGAAATGGCCGTTGAAGGCAAGGTCGGAGAGCGGCTTGCGCTGGCTCGGGAATTCGCGCGCCTGATTGCGTTCGGAAAGAACGCTCTTGTCGGCCAGACGGCCGACGGCAACGCCCGCTTCGATCCGGTAACCCTCGGGGATATCGAAGGTTTTTCTGATTTCCTCATGTTTGATGCCGCCCATGCCATGGGCATAGAAGCCGGAAAGGCGCGCTTGCAGCGCCAGGTACCCCCAAGCTGCACCGGCGTCGAAGGAATGGGTGTAGCTCGGCTTTTCCTCGCCGGATCCGGCAACGCCGGTGAAGCTGCGTGAGACAACGAAGATCAATGCCGATGCGTTCTTCGCCCATTCCTGATTGGCGTCGACGAGCAGTGTGACGAATTTCTCCCAGTGCTCCGAGCCCTTGAGGGCATAGATGAAGCGCCAGGGCTGCTGGTTGGAAGAGGAGGGCGCCCAATGGGCGGCTTCGAGCAGGCTGAGCAGCTGTGCCTCATCGATGACTTCGCCGGTAAAGGCGCGAGGCGACCAGCGGTCGAGAAACATCGGATCGATCGGATATTGGGATTCGCGGTTATTGCTCTGTGTCATGCTTGTTCCAGGCTTGGGGTATAAAAATCGTTGAGGTCAATCGGTCCAGACGATGTCGAGTTCCTCGCGGAAGGCGAAGCGCTTCAGATGATCGTCGATCACCCCCTGCATCCTTGCCTGCTGGTCGGGATCGGCAACGGAAAGCGTCATGGTGAGCGCCGCATCGTCGGCGGTGAATATCACCTCGTCGCTTTCGCTGAACGGCACCCGGCCCCTATGCGGATCGAAATCGACGCTGAACTTGTGGCTCCAATGTTTGCAGAGCTGCTGCAGGTAGCGGCTCGCATGTTCGGTGCGTACGGCGGCCTTGGAGAGGTGCATGTCGAACTCCATCTCATGTTGGACTGAGGCCAAAGTCATATTTCCTGCTTCGCCGTCTTGGCAAGCGCAGCGTCGTCGCAGCTGGGTGAACGGAGAGTCTCCATGAGGATCGGCCTTGAGCGCGCGCCAAAGCGAAAAAACCAATCGATCTCTGTCCCGTCGACAGACGGGTTGAAAATCGATGGTTTCAACGACCGCGTCTATCCCGCCCTCAAATGGGGCCTATCGCGCCGGTTTTGCCAGCAAGCCGATCGCCGATGAGAAAGCCTTCGCCGATGTCTTCGATTGGATCGAGCCGCAATTCGAAAACTGGTCTTACCTCTTCGCGGAACACCGGCTTTCGGACTATGCCGATCTAAGCGCCTTCTGCTGGCTCACACTGCACTGGCCGGATATCGCTGAGACAATGGGTCTCGACCATATCAAGCGAGGCTACTATTCGGTTGAAAGCCTGAACTTGACGAAAATCGTTCCTGCCGGTCCAGATCTCTCCGAAATTTTCTAGGAACGCCGTACCGCTTCCGGGCAAAGCCGTAATGACACCGATGAATAATTCGTTCATATGTGGTCGCACATTCGATTTCGATGAGGAGGCATTCCATGAAGCTGATGCGTGTTGGCGAAGCAGGTCGAGAAAAGCCGGCGCTTCTCGATGCGGATGGCAAGATCCGCGATCTTTCGGCGCATGTCGCCGATATCGCTGGCGAGGCAATATCGCCGTCCGGCCTTGCAAGGATCGCGGCGCTCGATCCGAAGAGCCTTCCGGAACTTGCCCCCGGCCGTATCGGCGCCTGCGTCGCCGGCACGGGCAAATTCATCTGCATCGGCCTCAATTTCTCCGACCATGCCGCCGAAACCGGAGCCACCGTGCCGCCGGAGCCGGTCATCTTCATGAAGGCGACGTCGGCCATATCAGGCCCGAACGACACCGTTCTGATCCCGCGCGGTTCCGAAAAAACCGACTGGGAAGTCGAGCTCGGCGTCGTCATCGGCAAGACGGCGAAATATGTCAGCGAAGCCGAGGCGCTCGACTATGTCGCCGGTTACTGTGTGTCGCACGATGTTTCCGAACGCGCCTTCCAGACCGAGCGCGCCGGCCAATGGACCAAAGGCAAGTCCTGCGACACCTTCGGCCCGATCGGCCCTTGGCTGGTCACCAAGGATGAAATCGACGATCCGCAGAATCTCGGTATGTGGCTTAAGGTCAACGGTCAGACGATGCAGAATGGTTCCTCCAAGACCATGGTCTATGGCGTCGCGCAAATCGTTTCCTATCTCAGCCAATTCATGTCGCTGCATCCTGGCGACGTCATCTCGACGGGGACGCCGCCCGGCGTCGGAATGGGCATGAAGCCGCCGCGCTTCCTCAGGAATGGCGATGTCGTCGAGCTCGGCATCGAAGGGCTCGGCAGCCAGAAGCAGAGCTTTGTTGCGGATCGTTAACGACGCTACCTCAGCTGAACCTTAAACTTTCGGTTCTATGGTGATGCCAGAGATCAACTCTCTGGCATTTCCTGTGCAGGTCTGGGACGTCCATGTTGCTGTGCAACAAAAACCTGTTAGTCTGCGTTACGTGCCAGCGTGCGGAAAGAGCTCGACGTCTATCACCCGACGTCATCTTTTCGATAGAGAAAGGCAGCGCCTTCTATGTTCTATCAGCTTTATGAATTGAATCATGCCGCCATGGCGCCGTTTCGCGCCGCGGCTGACATCATGCGGTTTGCCTATGCCAATCCGCTGAACCCGTTCGCCCAGACGCCGTTCGGCCGCACGATGGCGGCAAGCCTCGAAATGTTCGAGCGCACGACGCGCCGCTACGGGAAACCGGAGTTCGGACTGAAGCAGACGGTGATCGGCGATCAGACGGTTTCCGTTCGTGAAGAGATCGTCTGGTCGCGGTCCTTCTGCAACCTCCTTCATTTCTCGCGCAACGTCCCGCCTGGCCGCGCCAGCGATCCGCGCATCCTGATCGTTGCGCCGATGTCCGGTCACTATGCGACGCTGCTGCGCGGTACCGTCGAGGCATTGCTGCCGAGCGCCGATGTCTACATCACCGACTGGATCGACGCCCGCATGGTGCCGATGACGGAAGGCAGCTTCGATTTCGACGATTACGTCGACTACGTCATCGAGATGCTGCATTTCCTCGGTCACGACACGCATGTGATCGCCGTCTGTCAGCCGTCGGTGCCGGTGCTGGTCGCAGCCGCGGTGATGGAGGAAGCCCAGGATCCGCTGTCGCCGTCATCGATGACGCTGATGGGCGGCCCGATCGACACGCGCATCAATCCGACGGCGGTCAACAAGCTCGCCCAGGAGCGGTCGCTGCAGTGGTTTTCCGACAATGTCATCATGAACGTGCCCTGGCCGCAGCCGGGCTTCATGCGGCCTGTCTATCCCGGTTTCCTGCAGTTGTCGGGCTTCATGTCGATGAACCTCGACCGGCACCTCGTCGCCCACAAGGAGTTCTTCATGCATCTCGTGAAGAACGACGGCGAACCGGAAAAACATCGCGATTTCTATGACGAATATCTCGCCGTCATGGATCTGACCGCCGAGTTCTACCTGCAGACGGTCGAACAGGTCTTCATGAAGCATTCGCTGCCGAAGGGCGAATTGATGCACCGAGGCAAGCGGGTCGATCCGGCGGCGATCCGCAGGGTCGCGCTCCTGACCGTCGAGGGCGAGAATGACGACATTTCAGGCGTCGGCCAGACCAGGGCGGCGCAGACCATCTGCGTCAACATCCCCGAAGACATGCGCATGCATTATCTCCAGCCGGATGTCGGCCACTACGGCGTTTTCAACGGCTCGCGATTCCGTCGCGAGATCGCGCCGCGCATCGTCAATTTTGTCCGCCAGCATTCCCGCACCGCCGTCAAGCCGCAGGTGCCGCGCGTCATCAAGGGCGGTCGCACCGCCTGATTTAGCGACAGCTGAATTAGGGAAGTGGATTCAAGGCCTTGTTCGATTTCGCAGGCAATCGTCTTGAAGGCGGTTCTTGCGGTAACCACATCGATTTCCAGCGTTCGGCATCTTGCCGGCCGCGGAAAGCGAGGATACCGCACGATGAACCAGTCAGCATTGCTTCGACCGGATTGGACTCCGGCTACCATTGCCCTGATGATTCTCGGCTTCATGGTTTTCTGGCCTCTGGGTCTGGCCATGCTAGCCTACATCATTTTCGGCGATCGTCTGCGCGGCTTCAAGCGCGACGTCAATCAGGCGACCGACGGCTTTTTTGCCTCCTGCCGCCGTTCGCATGGCCGCCACCGCCCGCATTTTTCGACCGGCAACGTCGCATTCGACGACTGGCGTAAGGCCGAGCTCGACCGGATCGAGGAAGAGCGCCGCAAGCTCGACGAAATGCGCGAGGAATTCGACGAGTATCTGCGTGAACTCCGCCGCGCTAAGGACCAGGAAGAGTTCGACCGCTTCATGCGTGACCGCAAAAACGCCAAGCGCGACGATAACGGCCCGGTCGCGGAGTTCCAGACGCCGTGAAGGCTTAAAGCATGTCGCGCAGGAGTGTGAAGCGCTTTTGCGGCAACGACATGCGTAAACGAAGACCTAAAGCGCAAGGAGCGAATCTGAAAGATCGCGACGCGCTTCAGGCGATGAAATGGTGACCGGCATCTCACCGATGCCGGTTTTTCCATGTCCGCCAGCCTCGCAAATCGTTTAGGATTCACCGGCGAATCGTATAGAAAACCCCCATGTTTCCGCTTCTGAAGACACGGCCAAAGGCGCGAAAGCCGGCTCCGCCCGAAACGCGGACGCTCGATGTCGCCGGCCGGCTCATGCCGCTGACCATCAAGCAGCACGATCAGGCAACCCGTATTACCCTGCGCATCGAGCCGGGCGGGCGGGCTCTGAGGATGACGGTGCCAAGAGGCCTTGCGGCGCGTGAGGTCAACGCTTTCCTCGATCGGCACCAGGGATGGCTGCTCACCAAGCTCGCCAAGTTTTCGATCGATACCGGCTTAAGCGACGGCGGGAAGATTCTCCTGCGCGGCGTTTCCCATCGCATCGAGCACACAGGCAGTCTGCGCGGCTTGACGGAGGCGGTCGCTGTGGATGGCAGCCCTGTGTTGCGCGTCAGCGGCCTGCCCGAGCATGTCGGACGGCGCATTTCGGCCTTCCTCAAGAAGGAGGCGCGCGCCGATCTCGAGAGGCTGGCGACGATGCATGCGGCAACGATCCGGGCACCGATCCGCTCGATCTCGATGAAAGATACCCGCAGCCGCTGGGGCTCTTGCTCGTCGGAGGGAAATTTGAGTTTCTCCTGGCGTATCGTCATGGCGCCGCCTTCGGTGATCGATTATCTGGCCGCTCACGAAGTTGCCCATCTCAAGGAGATGAACCACGGCCCCCGCTTCTGGGCACTTTGCAAGAAGCTTTGCCCCGGCATGGAGGAAGCGAAATTGTGGCTGAAGCGGCACGGTAGCCAGCTGCACGCCATCGATTTCGATTAGACCCAAGCCGCGCTAAATACAGCTTTCCATGCAAATTGGCTCGACTCTTGCAGCATTTCGTGTCACTTCGCTGCCATGAAACCCGATATCAAGATCTGTGGCTTGAAGACGCCCGAAGCGATTGATCGCGCGTTGAAACGCGGCGCGACCCATATCGGTTTTATCTTCTTCGAAAAGAGCCCGCGTTACGTCGAGCCGGATGTGGCGGCAAAGCTTGCCGGACCGGCGCGTGGCAGGGCGAAGATCGTCGCCGTCGTCGTCGATCCCACAAATGACGATCTGGACGAAATCGTGTCGCTGCTGAAGCCTGACATTCTGCAGCTCCATGGCAACGAGAGTCCCGAACATGTGCTGACCATCAAGGCGCTCTATGGTCTGCCTGTGATGAAAGTCTTTTCCGTGCGTACGGCCGACGATCTCAAGCGCGTCGAAGCCTATATCGGCATCGCCGACCGTTTCCTCTTCGATGCGAAAGCGCCGAAGGGTTCGGAACTGCCTGGCGGCAACGGGATTTCCTTCGACTGGAGCCTTCTCGGCTGGCTCGACGGCAGCATCGACTACATGCTGTCCGGCGGGCTGAACAAGGACAATGTCGCGGATGCGCTTGTGAAGACAAAGGCACGTGGTATCGACGTTTCCTCCGGTGTCGAAACCGAGCCCGGCGTCAAGAGCGTCGCGTTGATCGATGAATTTTTCGATGCGGTCGAAGAGGCGGATAAGTCCGTCGTGGCCTCAGGGAGTTGAGAGTGAACGAAACGCCTAAACCGAATTCCTTCCGTTCCGGGCCCGATGAAGATGGCCGCTTCGGCATCTATGGCGGCCGTTTCGTTGCCGAAACGTTGATGCCTTTGATCCTCGATCTGCAGGATGAATGGAACAAGGCGAAGAACGATCCGGCCTTTCAGGCGGAACTAAAGCATCTTGGCGCCCATTATATCGGCCGCCCGAGCCCGCTTTATTTCGCTGAACGGCTGACGGCCGAACTCGGCGGCGCGAAGATCTATTTTAAACGCGAGGAGCTGAACCACACCGGTTCGCACAAGATCAACAACTGCATCGGCCAGATCCTGCTCGCCAAGCGCATGGGCAAGACGCGGATCATCGCCGAAACCGGCGCCGGCCAGCATGGCGTCGCTTCGGCCACCGTTGCCGCCCGCTTTGGCCTTCCCTGCGTCGTCTACATGGGCGCCACCGACGTCGAGCGCCAGGCGCCGAACGTTTTCCGCATGAAGCTGCTCGGCGCCGAAGTGAAGCCGGTTACGGCAGGAAGCGGCACGCTGAAGGACGCGATGAACGAGGCGCTGCGCGACTGGGTCACCAATGTCGAGGATACCTACTACCTGATCGGCACGGCGGCCGGCCCGCATCCTTATCCGGAGATGGTCCGCGACTTCCAGTCGGTGATCGGCGCCGAAGCGAAAGAGCAGATGCTGGCAGCCGAAGGCCGTCTGCCGGATCTCGTCATTGCTGCCGTCGGCGGCGGCTCGAACGCCATCGGCATCTTCCATCCCTTCCTGGATGATTCCTCCGTGAAGATCGTCGGCGTCGAAGCCGGCGGCAAGGGCCTGCAGGGCGACGAACATTGCGCCTCGATCACCGCCGGAACGCCCGGCGTGCTGCACGGCAACCGCACCTACCTGCTGCAGGATGGCGATGGCCAGATCAAGGAAGGTCACTCGATTTCGGCCGGTCTCGACTATCCTGGCATCGGTCCCGAACATTCCTGGCTGAGCGATATCGGCCGCGTCGACTATGTGCCGATCATGGACCACGAAGCACTCGAGGCCTTCCAGACCCTGACCCGCCTCGAAGGCATCATCCCGGCGCTCGAGGCCGCGCATGCGATTGCCGAAGTCATCAAGCGCGCGCCGAAGATGGGCAAGGATGAGATCATCCTGATGAATCTCTCCGGCCGCGGCGACAAGGATATCTTCACCGTCGGCAAGATTCTGGGAATGGGACTGTAAGACATGACCGCACGCATGGACAAACGCTTTGCCGCGCTGAAGGCCGAGGGCCGTCCGGCGCTTGTGACCTATTTCATGGGCGGCGATCCTGACTACGACACCTCTCTCGGTATCATGAAGGCACTGCCGGAAGCGGGGTCCGACATTATCGAGCTCGGCATGCCTTTCTCCGATCCGATGGCCGACGGCCCGGCGATCCAGCTGGCCGGTCAGCGGGCGCTGAAAGGCGGCCAGACGCTGAAGAAGACGCTGCAGCTGGCTGCCGACTTCCGCAAGACCAACGATGCGACGCCGATCGTCATGATGGGCTATTACAATCCGATCTACATCTACGGCGTCGAGACGTTCCTGGATGATGCGCTTGCCGCCGGTATCGACGGCCTGATCGTCGTCGACCTGCCGCCCGAGATGGATGACGAACTCTGCATTCCGGCGATCCGCAAGGGCATCAACTTCATCCGCCTGGCGACGCCGACCACGGACGAGAAGCGCCTGCCCGCGGTGCTGAAAAACACCTCCGGCTTCGTCTATTACGTCTCGATGAACGGCATCACCGGCTCGGCGCTGCCCGATCCGTCGCTGGTTTCTGGCGCCGTCCAGCGCATCAAGCAGCATACGGAGCTGCCCGTCTGCGTCGGCTTCGGCGTCAAGACGGCGGAACATGCCAAGGTCATCGGCGGCTCTGCCGATGGCGTTGTCGTGGGCACTGCCATTGTCAATCAGGTCGCAACCAGTTTGACGAAAGACGGAAAGGCGACGGCCGACACCGTTCAGGCGGTCGCAACGCTGGTGCGCGGCCTTTCCTCGGGAACACGTTCGGCGCGCCTTGTTGCTGCCGAATAGTTTTCCCACATTGGCACCAATCAGTTAGGAGATTTCGAGTTGAACTGGATCACCAACTACGTTCGCCCGCGGATCAATTCCATGCTGGGCCGCCGCGAAGTTCCCGAGAACCTGTGGATCAAGTGCCCGGAAACGGGCGAAATGGTCTTCCACAAGGATCTGGAATCCAACAAATGGGTCATTCCCGCATCCGGTTATCACATGAAGATGCCGGCCAAGGCGCGCCTTGCCGACCTTTTCGACAATGGCGAATATGAATCGCTGCCGCAGCCGAAGGTCGCCCAGGATCCGTTGAAGTTCCGCGATTCCAAAAAATATATCGATCGGCTCCGCGACAGCCGGGTGAAGACCGAACAGGAGGATACCATCCTTGCCGGCCTCGGAAAGGTGCACGGTCTGAAACTCGTTGCCGTTGTGCATGAATTCAACTTCATTGGCGGTTCGCTCGGCATTGCCGCCGGCGAGGCGATCGTCAAGGCTTTCGAACGCGCGACCTCCGAAAAGTGCCCGCTGGTGATGTTCCCCGCCTCCGGCGGCGCGCGCATGCAGGAAGGCATTCTGTCGCTGATGCAGCTGCCGCGGACAACCGTTGCCGTTGACCTGCTGAAGGAATCCGGCCAGCCTTATATTGTTGTGCTCACCAACCCGACCACAGGCGGTGTGACGGCCTCCTACGCCATGCTCGGCGATATTCATCTAGCAGAGCCCGGCGCCGAAATAGGCTTTGCCGGCAAGCGCGTGATCGAGCAGACGCTGCGCGAGAAGCTGCCTGAGGGTTTCCAGACCTCCGAATATCTACTGGAACATGGTATGGTCGATATGGTCGTCAAACGTCACGATATTCCGGAGACACTGGCGCGTCTGCTGAAGATCCTGACGAAGAAGCCCGTTTCGGCGGCCAACGACATGAATGGCGGCGCGATCGCTCTGGCGGCGAGCGCCTGATAACCGACACACAGGCGGGGGTGCCGAATTGATACCAAGAGGCCAAACCGCGGTGAGTGAGGCAGCGCAAGAGATAGAAAAACTCATGGGATTGCATCCCAAGGGGTTCGATCTGTCTCTCGATCGCATCACCCGTCTTCTTGATCAACTCGGCAACCCGCACCGGAAACTGCCACCTGTGATCCATGTCGCCGGCACCAACGGCAAGGGCTCGGTCACCGCCTTCTGCCGCGCCTTGCTCGAGGCCGGCGGCTACAGCGCCCATGTCCATACCTCGCCCCATCTCGTCAATTGGCACGAGCGCTATCGCATCGGTGTCAAGGGCGGGCGCGGGCAGCTCGTCGATGACGCCGTCTTCGCCGATGCTGTGCGACGTGTGGCGGATGCCAATGCCGGGCAGCATATCACCGTCTTCGAAATCCTGACGGCGGTCACCTTCATTCTGTTTTCCGAACATCCGGCCGATGCCGCGATCATCGAAGTCGGTCTCGGCGGCCGTTTCGACGCGACCAATGTCATTTCCGATCCGGCCGTCTCGGTGATTATGCCAATCTCGCTGGATCACCAGCCCTATCTCGGCGACAGGGTTGAGCTGATCGCGGCCGAAAAAGCCGGCATCATGAAGCCGGGATTGCCTGTCGTCATCGGCCACCAGGAATATGATGCGGCACTCGACGTGCTGATGTCGACGGCGGAGCGGCTGCATTGCCCGAGCGCCGTCTTCGGTCAGGATTTCATGGCGCATGAGGAATATGGGCGGCTCGTCTATCAGGACGAGTTCGGCCTTGCCGACCTGCCGCTGCCGCGCCTTCCCGGCCGCCATCAGTATGCCAACGCCGCCGCGGCCATCCGCGCCGTCAAGGCCGCGGGTTTCATTGTCACCGAGACGATGATGGAAAAGGCGATGAATTTCGTGGAGTGGCCGGGCCGGCTGCAGCGCCTCAGCGAAGGCCGGCTGATGCAATATGCGCCGGCCGGTGCCGAGATCTGGGTCGATGGCGGGCATAATCCCGGCGCCGGCGAAGTGATCGCCGAAGCCATGGCCAATTTCGAGGAGCGCCAGCCGCGGCCGCTTTTCCTGATCATCGGCATGATCAACACCAAGGACCCGATCGGTTATTTCAAGGCTTTCACAGGCCTGGTCGAGAAGGTGTTCTGCGTGCCGATCCGCGGCAGCGACGCGATGATCGACCCTGTGATATTGTCGAACGCCGCCTATGATGCCGGTTTGATCGCCGAACCGATGTCGACGGTCGGCGAGGCGCTGGAAGCGATAAAATCGGCCCTCGACCCAGCGGCACTGCCGCCCCGCATCCTCATCGGCGGCTCTCTCTATCTCGTCGGGGATGTGCTTGCCGACAACGGCACGCCCCCGAAATAAGCAGACGAAAAAAGCCCGGCCGAAGCCGGGCTTTTCCATGCGATATATGAAGACGATATCGATTAGGCGGCGTTCGAAATCCAGTTCGAAAGCGCTGTCTTCGGCTTGGCGCCGACGGAGATATCAGCGACTTCGCCGCCCTTGAAGATCGCGAGCGTCGGAATGGAGCGCACGCCGAACTGGGCGGCGAGTTCCGGGTTTTCATCGATATTGAGCTTGGCGACCTTGACCTTGCCTTCCATCTCGACGGAGATTTCCTCGAGGCTCGGAGCAATCATCTTGCACGGACCGCACCATTCAGCCCAGAAATCGACGACGACGGGTTCTGCGGATTCCAGAACTTCCGACTGGAAGTTATTGATATCGACTTTCACGGTAGCCATAGGCTGCTCCTTTGACCGAAGAAGATGTTGAACCACATGTGATGGTGCGGCGCCAAATTTTCAATGTCCGGTATTTCACTTTGTCTTGAGTCCTGCAAGCGCCAAACCGAGTGCCTCTTCGCTCAAAGTGTAGAGCGACGCATTCTCGGTGTAGACGAGCATGCAGTCGATGCGTTTGCCGGGATAGAGCGGTGCCAGGATCTCACGATAAATCGCGAGCTGAGCCTTATGTGCGAAAGGGATCGCCTCTTCGGTCGAAGGTGGCACCCGATTGGTCTTGTAGTCAAGAATCACGACGCGATCGGCAAGCACGGCGAGCCGATCGATACGGCCGGAGACCGCATAGCGCCTGTCTGCGAGCGTCAATGTTCCCATGATCGAAACTTCCGGCTGGGCCTCTACTCCGAGAACCGGCTGCAGACCTTCTTCGTCCATTAGTCTCAGAACCGAATCGACGAGCCGGCGGCGTTCCGCTTCAGGCCAGAACCGCGCCGCCCGCTCGGCATAGCGGCTTGCGGCATCCGGCCGTTTGACCGGGGGAATGTCGGGAAGCGCCTGCAGCATGCGATGGATCAACCTGCCCTTTTCCAGGGAACGATCGCTGCGCTCCTTCTCGCCGAACAGCGGCGAAGCGACAAACAAGCTGCCCTCGTCTTCGTCGACGATCGTCCCGGCGCCGGATGGGCTGAGGGGGCGGGGCAGCTCAGCCTGCGGCGGCAGTGGCCGCAATAGGCCTTCCGGCAACGCCTCCTGGCTGTCGCGCGCCTCATGGCGGTCGATACGCTCGAAGCGCCGCTCCACCCGCGGCACCCGCCATCGGATGCCCGGCCATTCCCCGTCTGGGCCGGAGAAGGTGGCCGCCTCCACGTGCGGATGGCCTTCGCTGAGCGCGGCTGAGATCATCATGTGCCAGGTATCGTTGTTGACACGAACGCCACGGTAGCCGCAAACAACAAGCCGGTCGGCAGCCCGTGTCATGGCGACGTAAAGCAGCCGGCGATACTCCTCTTCCGCCAGCATCCGGATCCGTGCTGCATCGTTTTGCGTCAGCGAATTGGCGAGGTCGGAGACGGGAACCCAGGCCGGCAGCGGCGGCTCGTCGGCGTCCGTTTCGATCAGGCGAAGCTTCAGCAGATGTGTATGCGTGAACGGCTTGGAGCCGCCGTCGACGAGGAAGACGATCGGTGCTTCAAGACCCTTGGAGGCATGCACGGTCATGATCCTGACCTCGTTGCGCCCCTTGTCCTGCTCACGCTTAACCTCCGGCGCTTCGAGCTCTAGCGTTGAGATGAAGGATTGCAGCCCGGGAAGGCCGGAACTCTCGTGGTCGAGCGTAAAGGTCAGGAACTCGTCGAGAATATCGCTGACCTCGGTGCCGAGACGGGCAAGGAATTGCCGCCGACCGCCATGGCTGCCCAGCACGCGCGCATAGAAATCGTGGACCGACAGATGCCGCGACTGCTGAAGAAACAGCTCCAGCCTTTCGACGGCAGCACGGAATCGTTCAGTACCATCGGCCGCAAACCTCTTGAGATGGCTCCAGACGCTCTCGTTGTCGCCCCGAAGGCCGGCGATTGCAAGGATATCGTCCTCCGAAAAATCGAAAAGCGGGCTCTTCAGCACGGCAGCGAGCGAAAGGTCGTCCTCCGGCAGAAGCAGGAAACGGCCGAGCGCCAGCAGATCCTGCACCGCGATATGGCTGGTCAGCGTCAGTCGGTCGGCGCCGGCGACGGGAATGTCGCCACGGCGCTTCAAGGCGCGGGTCAAGGCATTGACGAAGGCGTCGCGCTTGCGCACCAGAACGAGGATATCGCCGGCTTCGATCAGCCGCTCCGTGCCTTTGTCGACGATCGTTTCACGGCCGACGAGCGTGCCGATCGCATGGGCGATCCGCCGCGCGAGGATTGCGGCCGGCGCGCTTTCCGGCGTCGCATCGAAGGGCGCCGTCCAATCCTCTTCCTTCACCACCGCCTCAGGCGCGACCATCTCCCAGAGGTCGACGGCGCCGGGATGTCCGATGCGGCTGGATCGATGTATGACCGGTTCGCCGACAGCGCTGAGACCCCGCGCATTGTCCGCCGTCCGGAAGATCTGGTCGACGGCTTCGAGCACGTCGGCGGTCGAGCGGAAGGAGAGCGGCAGCCGCACGGAGGAAAATCTCTGCCCGCTATCGGCGACCCGCCGCCGTGTCCGGTCGCTCTCTTCGGAAAAACGCTCGGGTCGCGCTCCTTGGAAGGAGTAGATCGACTGTTTCTCGTCGCCGACGGCAAAGAGCGTGCGCACGACCGGCCGGGCGCTCTCGCCGGAAAAGAAATCCTCGGCGAGCGACTGGATCACGCTCCATTGGATCGGGCTGGTATCCTGGGCCTCGTCGACGAGGATATGATCGATACCCCGGTCCAGCTTGTAATGGACCCAGGGACCGACGCCACTCTTCGTCAGCAGGTCGGCGGTGCGTGTGATCAGGTCTTCGAAATCGAGTTGGCTGCGCTGCTTCTTCAGTTCCTCGTAATCGTGGTTCAGCCGACCGGCGAGCACCAGCGCCGCCCTCGTGGCGCCGAACATCCGCATCAGCTTCAACCGGTCACGGCTTGCGGCGACATGCGCGCGGGCGGCGGCTATGGCGCTTGTCAATTCCGGCGCTTCCGCAAGCATGGCTTTGACCAGGAACTGCGAGTCCGTTTTCGGCTCGCCTTTTGCCGTCAAAAAGATCTTCTCCAGCATCTCGGCGCGCTTGGCATCATCGCGCTCCCGGCCGGCGAGCTTGAGGCCATAAGCAATCTCCTGCGCCTTGGCGCCGCCCTTATGGTCGGCAAGCGCCAAATAAAGCTCGAGCATGCCGCCTGAAAGCTCCGGCAACGGCCAATATTGCGCCGCGATCCGGCTTTCAGTATCGCCCACGGCAAGGCCGAGCCTGTCGCGCAGAGCCGTCTCCACGCCGCCCTGTCGCTCGGCAGCCGCCGTGAAGCGGCGAATGGCATTGCGGTTGGCGATGATGTCGGCGAGCAGGTTCTCCAGCCCGGATTCATCGCCGAGATTGAGCACATAGGCGAATGCCTCGGCAAGAGCGCTGCCTTCCTCCGGCGCCGTTGCCGTCAGCAGCGCCCGGCGTACATCGGAAAGCAGTGCCGCCGCCGCGCGATCGTCGATGACCGAGAAATGCCCGGCAACATTGGCCTCCAGCGGGAATTGGTGCAGCAGCGCTTCGCAAAAGGCATGGATCGTCTGGATCTTCAATCCGCCCGGTGTTTCCAGTGCCTTCGCAAACAGCCGGCGCGCCTCGGCAAGCTTTAAGGCATCCGGCGCCGTACCCTCGATCTGCGTGATGCGCCGGCTGAGATTTTCGTCGTCAAGCACCACCCAGTCTGCCAGCCGTTCGAAGACGCGGTTCGACATTTCGGAGGCCGCGGCCTTGGTATAAGTCAGGCAGAGAATGGCGGAAGGCCGTGCGCCGGCGAGCAGGAGACGAATGACACGCTGGGTCAGGACATGCGTCTTGCCGGAACCGGCATTGGCCGAGACCCAGGCCGAGCGCTCGGGATCGGAGGCGATTGCCTGTTGAATCGTGGTCCAGCCGATCCAGGCGCCGGGATCGTCGTCAATCGGAAGTGCAGTCTGGTCACTCATCGCCGCCGCCTTCCTCGGTCTCGGCCGTCGACCATTCGGAGACGCGGGCGAGATGATCATAGTCGCCGCCGAAATCAAACTGCTGCGCCGGAATGAGCCGCGAGGTAAAGCCTTTTTCGCCGGACTGCAGCAAACTGACGAACTTGATCAGCTGGTCGACCGAGTCCGCGGCAAGGTCCATCGCCGATTTTGCCTTGTCGCTGCGGGCCGAGTTTTCGTTGTTCACCGTATCGACCTGGAACCGGCGTCCCGGACGCAGACGGACATAGAGCAGATCCTGCGGGATGAGACTGCCGGCATCGCGGAAGGCGCCGGCGCTCAACGCGGCCGCTTCGAGCGCGAGCTGCGGATCGAGAAGCGCGCGTGCCTGTGCCGGTGAGGGGTTGTAGCCGGTCTTGTAGTCGATGATATCGGCCGCCCCCGGTCCCGTAATATCGATCCGGTCGGCAACGCCGTTCAGCCGGACATCGATCGCCTCCAGCTCCACGCCGCCGCGCACTTCCGTCAGTGTCCTGCGGATGGCGGGACGTCGTCCGGCCTCCCATTCGAGGAAGGCGCCGGCCACGTCGCGAAAGCGCGGCCGCCACACGGCATCGACATGTGGCGGCAGCTTCTCCATGTCGAAAAGCTCGGTGAGAATCTGCTCCATCGCCGCTGCCGCCTCCGGCGTGCCGGCGACATGGGCTTCGCGGATGAACCGGTCGATGATCTTGTGGTAGAGCGTTCCGCGTTCGGCCGCTCCCGGATCCCGGTTGAACGCGTCGACCGGATCGAGCCGCAGGATGCGGCGGGCATAGATCGCATAGGGATCGCGGCGCAGCCGGCCGACCTCGCTGAAGGAATAGGACTTCGGCTGCAGCGCCAGAGGCGGTTTCGGCGAGGGTCGCTGCGCCGGCGCCTGAACCTCTCCCCGATCGATGAGGCCGGCCCATTGCAGATACCGGTTACCGCGCCCTCTCAATGCCGCTTCAAATGTCTCTCCGCCGAGCGCCAGCAGCCGCTGCAGCCAGCGCGAGGCGACGGTCGGCGTCGAACCTTGGCGCAGCGCTCTCGAATAGATCAGGTGGCGAGTGCCGTTCGCCATCTCGAAATCATGCGCCAGCTGGCCGATGCGCCGCTCCGGCGGTTCGAGCCCGATCTCCGTCTTCATCATGCGCGGAATGAAGGGATTGTTTGCGCTCTGCCCTGGCCAGGAGCCTTCGTTCAAGCCGCCGAGGATCAGCGTGTCGACGCTCTGTAGGCGGGCTTCGAGCGTGCCGAAGATGAAGAGGCGGGGATGGCTGAGTGCCCGGGGTTTCACCGCATGGCCGGCGGCAAGTGCGGCCATGATGTCGATCCATTGCGGCCCGTCGGCCTCCATCTGGCCATCCGTGTCGATCACTTCGCTGAGAAGCGAGGCAAGGGCGTCTCCTGCCTCGTGCGACCAGAGATCGGCAAGATTGCCGTGCGGATCTGCCGCGATAGCTTCGAGCGAACGGCCGGTCCGCTCCGCCCATTCGGACAGCGTGAAACGCGCCGTCTTGCCGCGTTCTTCCGGCCGGTGCCGGACCAGCGCGGAAGCCAGAGGCTCGGTTGCGCGGGCAACCCGGCGGGCAAGCTCGCATGCGGCATTGGCCGCCTCGGCTGGCAGCGTTTTTCGCCATTGCGGCGTGTGTCGGTCCAGAGCCTGCTCGCCGAGCTGATGGGCCAGGAGCGACTCGAGCGCACTGATATCCACCTCCGCCACGCCGCCGCGCAGTGCCAGCAGCTCAAGCGCCTCGGTCGCAGAAATCAGGGCCCCACGTTCGAGGCCGAAGCGGGCCAGCGGATGTTTGAGCAGCGAGACGATCGCCACCGGATCGCCCGGGCGCAGCGCCGCCTCCAGCAGTAATTGCAGCAGGGTGCCCTGCGGCGTGGCCGAAAGCGGCGTGCCGGCCGAATCGTCGGCGAGGATGCCGAAGCGGGAAAGTTCGGCCATCACCCGACGGGCGAGATTGCGGTCGGGCGTAATCAGCGCTGCCCGGCTTTCGCCGTCCTGGCCCGGCCTTTCCAGTGCGAGCCTGAGCGCGATGGCAATTGCGGTTGCTTCCTCGCGTTCATTGGCGGCTTCGATCAGCGAAACATCGGCGAAGGCCGAAGTCAGCGCTCCCTCGGGCAACGCGCTCTTCCAGGCCCCCCAGTCGCTGGTCGCCTCTGCCGGCGAGAGCGCGCGCGATAGGATTTCGGCGCGCCGATCGAGATCGGTCTCAGGCCTCTCAAGCAGGCTGATGTCGGCTCGGTTCAGCCTCAGCCTCTTCAGCAGCGAGGACAGGCCATATTGCGGATGGCTCCGGCTGGCCGGATTGGCATGCTGGCCCGGTGCCGGTTCCGGCGCGACCATTTGCCAATGCCTATCGGGCATGGAGAGATCGAGGCCGGGAAGGACGATCACGCCTTCGGGCAGATTGGCAACGGCGGCGATGAGATCGGCCGTGGCAGGGACCGAACCCGTCGAACCGGCGACGACAATCGGCCCCGCCGGCTTCGCCGCAGAAATCCTGGCTGCCTCGGCCCGCAGAATGGCGTTCCTGTGCCGCGCCGGCGAGGACCTGCCGAGCTCGGAAAGCCGCTCCGGCCAGAAGGCGCTGGCGATCTGCAGGAACTCCGCCGTCAGCTGCCACCAGGCGGCGTAGTCACCGGTGTCGAGTTTCGACAGTTCCGACCAGTCAAGATCCTCGGTTTCGATGGAATCGATCAGCTCCGCAAGGTTGCGGGCGAGCCAGATAGCATCCGCCGGGCTGGCCGGCGCAACCAAAGGCGAGTCCGAATGGATATGACGGACGATCTCCGGCAGTTTGTTTCGCCAGGCAAGGATCAGGCGCGCCAGTTCCAGCAGCCGGGCGGTATTCGACAGCGGCTGGGCGAGATCGATCGTTACCGGCAGCGCCTCTTCGAAGTATCCGCTGTCGTCATCGGTTTCGCCGAGCGGACGAATGACCGGCAGGATCGCCGAGCGGCCGCCGAGCAGATCGACGAATTCCGAACGGAGCACACGCACGGCGCGCCGGGTCGGCAGGTAGATCGTCACCCTGGCGAGCGACAGCGGATCAGCGGGCTCATGCCGAAAGAGCGGCGTCAGGCGTCCGTCGCAAAGCGTCGTTGCCAGCGTTTTCAGGAAGGGGAGGCCCGCCGGGATCGTCAGGATGCGTGGCTGGTGCCGGTCCGCCATGAGCTCACGCGAACGCCCGCAGTCGGCGGATCGTTTCCTCCGCTTCGCCGATCGCCTCTGGCGTTCCCACTGTCAGCCAATGGCCTTCGAGTATAATGCCGAACAGCCGGCGGCGCGCGATCGCCTTGTCGAAATAGATGTTGAGGTTGAAGGCATCCTTCGGCGCATCGTCAAATAGCGCCGGATTCATGGCGATCGCCCCGGCGTAGACGACGGGATTGGATGGATCGTCGCGATAGCGCGTCAGCCGGCCATCTGCAGCGAGGCTGAAATCGTTCTTGCCGTTGTGACCCGTCGTATCCTCGATCCCAACGCAAAGGAGCGCCATGTCCATGTGTTCGGCATCGAAGAATCCGGCTAAGCGCTGCAGGTTCGTCGGCCGTCCCGGCTGTTCGCCGATCCAAAAGAGATCGGCATTCATGACGAAAAGATCGTCACGGTCCAGCAGCGTCAGGCCCTTCGCCAGCCCGCCACCGGAATTCATCAGTCCGTCCCGCTCGTCCGATATGACGATGTCGAGGCCGCGATACTTGCCGAGATGGTCGAGCATCTGCTCGGCATGATGATGAACGTTGACGACGGCCCGCTCGACACCGGCCGAAACCAGCGCGTCCAGCGCATAGTCGATCATCGGCTTGCCGTCGATCTTCACCAGCGGCTTCGGAATCGTATCGGTGATCGGGCGCATGCGGGTCCCGAGACCCGCGGCCAGTACCATGGCTTGTCTGATGGTCATCTTGATCCGGAACTTATGATTCGCTCTGGCCTATTCCAGCCCTTGCACACCAATCGCGCAAGGGGGTAAGCGCCTCGTGCTCGAGCGCGACATCCAGATAAGCGAGTGTGCGCGGCATATGTTTGAGATAGCCGGGCTTGCCGTCCCGCTGCAGCAGCCGCACCCAGAGACCGGCAAGCTTGCAATTGCGCTGCGCCGACATGATCGCCCATGCTTTCAGAAATCCGACTTCGTCAAAGCCGCCCTGTCTGCGGCGAAGCGCCATATAATCATCCATCAGCTGCCGGAAAAGCTGCGGCTCGATCGTGACGCGGGCGTCCTGGACAATGGAGGCAAGGTCATAGGCGGTGGGCCCGATCATGGCGTCCTGGAAGTCGATGAGGCCGATCTTTCTGATGCCCGGCTCCCGCGGCCGCCAAATGATGTTCGGTGAGTGGAAATCGCGCAGCAGCAGGTTCTTTTCGACCGTGGCAAGTTCATCGATCAGGGCGTCCCAGATCGCCAGATATTCCTTGCGCTCTGCCTCCGAGGGGGCGGTGCCGCGCTTCCAGGCAATGTGCCAGTCGAGCAGAAGCTGCACCTCCATTTTCATCGCCGTGCGATCGAAGTCCGGTATGCGATGCCTATGGGTGGCGGAAACCGGTATATCCTGCGGAAATTGCATGGAATGAAGATGGGCAAGACAGGCGACGCTTTGCCGGTAACGCTCGACGATCGGCCGCCCCTCGTCATCGAGCACGCCTTCGGTGCCGAGATCCTCGATCAAGAGGATGCCCTTGTCATAATCGACCTTATAAATCTCCGGCGCCGCAAATCCCCGTTCGCGCAGCGCATCGGCAATCGCAACGAAGGGATAGGCGTTCTGTGCCAGATGTGCGACCTTGGGATAGGGCTTGCCGTCGTGGACCGGCGGTCCCTCGGCATGCGGCTGCCAGTCCATCAGGATGAGACGGCCCTTGATGCTCTCACAATAGATCGCCTCGTAGGCACGCAGCGATGCATCGCCAGTCAGGAAGCGACGTTTGGCATCGGAACAGCCTGCGTCTTCGAGGAAATTGCGGATCGCCAGGACGCGCCGGATGCGCAAAGCCTGTGCGCCGGCGGCGCTGATCGTCGCCCGGCGGCCGTTGCCTTCATGGGTCAGCGTCAACGTGATGCATTCCTCAGGCAACTCGCTCGCTGCCATCTCCGGCCATTCGACGAGGCATATGCCGTTCTGCAGGGCCTCGTCGAATCCGAGCTCCGTCAATTCACTGGGATCGCCGAGCCGGTAGAGATCGAAGTGCGAAACCGGGATACGCAGGTCGTAGGATTGCACCAGTGTGAAGGTCGGGCTCGGGACTTCGAGCCCATCGTCATCGGCAATGGCACGCAGGATCGCACGGGCAAGCGAGGATTTGCCGGCGCCGAGATCGCCCGACAGGGCAAGACAATCGCCGGCCTTCAAGGCCAATGCCAGGTCTTCGCCGAGGCGAACCGTGGCCGCTTCGTCTTTCAGGAACAGCGAGATTGCATCTTCCGGGGTCATTCGGCGGCGGCGGAATGCGGTATGTTGACCGAGGGGATACGGCAGACGACCGTCGTGCCCTTGCCTGGCTCGCTGTCGATCATCACGTCGCCGTGATGCAGGCTGACGAAGCTGTCGACGATCGAGAGGCCGAGGCCGGCGCCGCCACGTTTGCCGCTTTTAGCCCCTGTCGCAAAGCGGTCGAAGACGGTGGCAATCATATCAGGCGATATGCCGGGACCGCGATCGCGGACGGAGAAGACGAAATCCGTGCCTTCGCGATGGCATTCCAGTGAAATCGAAGTGCCCTCCGGCGAGAAATTCGCGGCATTGGCAAGAAGCTTCAGAAGGATCTGCTTCAGCCGCTGCGGATCGGCGACGATCGAGCCGAGATAGGCGGGCGCAGTGATTTCGAGTGCGACGCCGCTTTCGTGCAGCCGGTCGGCGATCTGCATCGAGACGTCATCGAGCAGGTCGTTGAGATCAATCTCGGCATAGTTGAGCCGCATGATGCCGGCATCGACTGTCGCAAGGTCGAGGATATCGTTGACGAGCGTCAGCAGAACCGAGGACGAAGTCGAAATGTGGTCGATATATTCGGCCTGCCGTTCATTCAGCGGCCCGACGCCCTGAGTGCGGAGAAGGTCGGTGAAGCCGATAATATTGGTCAGCGGCGAGCGGAGTTCGTAGGAAACATGCTGGACGAAGTCGTTCTTCAATTCGTCCGCCTTACGCAACGCCTCGTTCTTCTCGGTCAGCGCGCGTTCGGCGCGAACGCTGTCCGTCATGTTGACGAAAGTGAGCATCGTCTGCGCGTTCGGCAGTGGGATGACTGCGTAGTCGAGCACGAGACCGGAGAAGAGTTCCAGCGTCCCCTGGCTCGAGCGACGTTCGTCATCGAAGCTGGTGATCAGTTCCGCAAAGGTCTTCCAGCCGTCCGGCCGATCATATGACGGTGCGCACGCCTCGCCCAGCGCGCGGATATGGGTTCCGGGCTTGGCTTCGGTTTCGGTAATTCCCCAGAGCGCCCGGAAGGCCGGATTCGACAGGCGGATACGTCCATCGGGCCCGAATACCGCGACACCTTCGGAAAGGTGATCGATCGTTTCACCCTGTACCTTGACCAGCGTGTTGTAGCGGGTTTCGAGATCGACCTGTTCGGTCAGATTTTCGAAAACCCAGGTGGCGCCGCCCTGGGGATGGGCGGTCGCAAAGACGCGCAGCGTCTGGCCGTTCGGCAGGTGCCAGAGATCCGATTGCGTATCGAGCGTGCGATAGACCGAAAGGGCCGCTTCCTTCCAGCTTTTCCAGTTGAGCTGGTCCGGCAGTTTCTTGGCCGCCCGCAGCCGCTCGAGCAGCTCGCTATTGTCGGGCCGGCTTTCAAGGAAGGCGATATCCAGTTCCCAGAGGGCGACGAAGGCCTGGTTGTAGAACTGCAGCCTCCGCTCGCCGTCGAAGATGGCGACGGGTGTCGCGAGATGATCGAGCGTTTCGGCGTGGCTCTTCAGGGTCCGCTCCAGCTCGGCGCGGACCGCTTCGATGTCGGATACGTCGACAGCAATGCCGGCCGAGCCGCCGGGAACCTTGACGTCGACGACGTCGAAGAAGGTTCGGTTGCCGCGCACGACCGTCGAGATCGTGTCATGGAAAGGTGATTCCGGCGTCGCCGTCGCGCGAATGCGTTCGCGTGCCACGGTCGTCAGCATCTCGCGGCCTTCGTTGATCGCCTGCTGCGGCGAGCGCGCCTCGACCGCATCGCCATAAGCCTGATTGACCCAGGTCAGGCGGCCCGCCGGGTCGCGCTGCCAGGCCGGCATGTCGATCGCGTCGAGCATGGTCTGGAAGGCCGAGATCGAGGTCATCAACCGGTCGCGCTCGATCCTGAGTTCGGCAAGCTCGGCGCGCAGATTGTTGAGTGCCACGAAGCGGACGAAGGCGCGTCCGCCGGAAACCCGGCCCTGCGCCTCGAGGATTTCATCGCGGATGGTCTCGACCACCATGTCGAAACTCTGCGCTCCGTCGCGCAGCCGGTCGATCGCCTTTTCCAGCTCCGAGGCGGAGTGTGACTTCAGCCAGAGGCCGAAGGCCAGGAATTCGCCATCCTGCGGTGCGCCAGTCTCGGGCGGAAGCTGCCCAAGCAGTTCCGGGCGCGCATTGCCGTCCCAGATGACGATGCGCCGGTTCTTGTCGGCGATCAGCGCCTGATATTGCGAAATGCGTTGCTGGGCATCCGAGAGCGCCGAGCGGATGTCCCGGCTCTCGTTTTCCAGATTGCCGCGCTGGCGCACGAGCCAGAGCGTTGAAAGCAGGGCCGCCGATATGACGCCGATGACGACGGAAACGCCAACGACCTGCGAGGAGGTGAAAAGATGAGCCGAGGCCGCCGCCTGCTGCTCGCTTTGTGCCAGGACCGGCCGCGCCAGCGCGGCAAGCGCCGTGCCGGCCGCGCAAGTTTTCAAGAAGCGCGCCAATGATCCATGCTTTTGCTTTGCGGCCTCGTGTGCCGTTGCAGATTTATATCCCTGGCCTGCCATGAACGGACGGCGATGCTTACAAGCATCATCATCCGCCTGACCGGGCAGGCTGTTTTTCACTTCCGACATCCGCGGTATGTCTCCGTCCTTCAATGTGCCGCATTACGACAAGACATCCCATTTTCGGAGCGGTCGGACGGAGTCCGGCGTCCCGAATCAAGTCTTAAAACAATACTTCGGAAGGGAATCGGCGGGAAGGGAGCGGCCAAAAAATAAGCCGCGGCATTTGTCAATGCCGCGGCTTCTACATCTTGTGGATATCGACGACCCTATCAATATCTGTAGTGGTCGGACTTGAACGGGCCCTGCGGCTTCACGCCGATATAGGCAGCCTGCTCTTCGCTGAGCTGGGTCAGCTTCACGCCGAGCTTGTCGAGATGAAGGCGTGCGACCTTTTCGTCGAGATGCTTCGGCAGGATGTAGACCTTGTTCTCGTACTGGCCGGGCTTGGTGAAGAGTTCGATCTGCGCCAGCGTCTGGTTGGTGAAGGAAGCCGACATCACGAAGGACGGATGGCCGGTCGCATTGCCGAGGTTGAGCAGACGCCCTTCGGAGAGAAGGATGATGCGGTTGCCCTTGGGGAACTCGATCAGGTCGACCTGCGGCTTGACGTTGGTCCACTTGAGGTTACGCAGCGCGGCGACTTCGATTTCGTTGTCGAAATGGCCGATATTGCCGACGATCGCCATATCCTTCATCTGCCGCATGTGATCGATGCGGATGACGTCCTTGTTGCCCGTCGTGGTGATGAAGATGTCGGCAGAGGAAACGACGTCTTCCAGAAGTACGACTTCGTAACCGTCCATGGCGGCCTGCAGAGCGCAGATCGGATCGGCTTCGGTCACCTTTACACGGGCGCCGGCGCCGGAGAGCGAGGCAGCGGAACCCTTGCCGACGTCGCCGTAACCGCAGACGACGGCGACCTTGCCGGCCATCATAACGTCGGTGCCGCGGCGGATGCCGTCAACCAGCGATTCCTTGCAGCCGTACTTGTTGTCGAACTTCGACTTGGTGACGGAGTCGTTGACGTTGATCGCCGGGAAGGGCAGCAGGCCCTTCTGGCTGAGCTGGTAAAGGCGGTTGACGCCGGTCGTCGTTTCCTCGGTGACGCCCTTGATCGCGTCACGCTGCTTGGTGAACCAGCCCGGAGAAGCGGCGAGGCGCTTCTTGATCTGGGCGAAGAGGATTTCTTCTTCTTCCGAATGCGGGTTTGAGAGCACGTCCTCGCCGGCTTCGGCGCGGGCGCCGAGCAGGATGTACATGGTGGCGTCGCCACCGTCATCGAGGATCATGTTGGAAAGGCCACCATCGGCCCACTGGAAGATCTTGTCGGTATAGACCCAATAGTCCTCGAGCGACTCGCCCTTGATAGCGAAGACCGGAACGCCGGCGGCGGCGATCGCGGCTGCAGCATGGTCCTGGGTCGAGAAGATGTTGCAGGAAGCCCAGCGGACTTCGGCGCCGAGCGCAACCAGGGTTTCGATCAACACGGCTGTCTGAATGGTCATGTGCAGCGAACCGGTGATGCGCGCGCCCTTGAGCGGCTTTGCCTCACCGAACTCGGCGCGGCAGGACATCAGCCCCGGCATTTCGGTTTCGGCGATCGTAATTTCCTTGCGGCCGAAATCCGCAAGCCCGATATCGGCGACGACATAATCTTTTTCAGTGCTCATAGAGGTCTCCAGGCTGAAAAACGTCTCAAAAATTGGCGCAGGCGCAAGCAAGCGCACGGCATATCCGCCGTTTAGCAGGCTTCGCCTGGGATGGCAATAAGGATATAAAGAAGTCTTTATATGTTTATATGAGCTCGGGCGAACTCACATTTCTTCGCCGAACTTGTTCTGGATCAGCTGATCCAGGGCCTCCAGGGCTTCCTGAGCCTGGCTGCCGCTTGCCGAGACGACGACGCTGGAGCCGGGGCTTGCCGCAAGCATCATGAGACCCATGATCGAGGTGCCGCCGACCGTCATTCCATCCTTGGAAACGGTGATGGCTGCATCGAAATTCTCGACCATCTGCACGAATTTAGCGGAGGCGCGAGCGTGAAGGCCGCGCTTGTTGATGATGAGGAGTTCCCGGGAAAGCGATGTCATGAAGCGCCGTTATTTTCCGCTGAGCACGCGGCTCGCGACATTGATATATTTCCGCCCGGCTTCGGAAGCCTCCACCAGCGCCTTCTCCATGTTGTTCTCGCCGCGTACGCCGGCGAGTTTGATCAGCATCGGCAGGTTCATGCCGGCAATGACTTCGGTATGGCCGCTGCTCATGACCGAGATGGCGAGGTTGGAAGGCGTGCCGCCGAACATATCGGTCAGGATAACAACGCCATGGCCGTCATCGGCGCCGGAAACGGCTTGCAGAATGTCCTGCCGTCTCTGGTCCATATCGTCTTCGGGGCCAATACAGACCGTCTCGATGAATTTCTGAGGACCGACGACGTGCTCGACAGCATGACGAAACTCTTCAGCCAGCTTGCCATGAGTGACAAGCACAAGTCCGATCATGATATTACTGCTCCCATATACGCAAACGGTGGCTGAGATATCGCAATGCAGCAATTTCGTCCACCGGTGGCGGCACATCTTGGCTATGAAAAGCCGAAGTGCAAGATAAAAATGCAAATATATAAGGCGGATTGATCAATCCGGAAGCCTTCAGCATCCGATGTCAGGCGCTTTCGCCATCAGGATCGCCAGCGGCGAGGCAACATTTGTGAGCAGCCGCAATGCGGGAAGCGAAAAACCCGGGGCGAGACTGACGATTTCGCCCTCCGCAGGGACGCGGTTTTCACCGGAAGCGCTGCCGGGAAGCACGGCATAATGCATGGTTGCCGGGGACACGTGATCCTGCCGGACGATGCCAGTGCCGCGAAGTTCGATCAACCCGGCGATCGACGGCGGACAGGTGGCGATCACCGTGCCGGTCTCTCCCGACAGAAGCACCTGATCATCGGCGACCAGCGCCGTGAACAGCCCAAGGCGGCGCGCCTCGGTCATGCAGGTGAAAGCCAGCATCGATTTCCCCCAGCCCGAGGGACCGCCGAACAGCAGCCCCGTTCTGCCGACGACGATCGCCGTGGCATGGATGTTGGCGGCCGCCGTCATGCGGCTGGATCGAGGGGCAGGGCGAGAATAAAGCGCGCGCCGAGCACCTGCCCGCTTTCGGCGTCGGTAATGTTCTCTGCTCTGAGCGACCCGCCATGCGCTTCGGCGATCTGGCGGCTGATCGACAGGCCGAGCCCCGAATTCTGGCCGAAGCCTTCGGATTCAGGTCGGTCGGTATAGAAGCGCTCGAAGATGCGATCGATATTTTCCGCCTGGATGCCGGGACCGTTGTCTTCGATCGTGGTGACACAGCGCGACCGTGTCCGCATCAGCCGCACGATGATCTTCCCGTCCTTTTCAGGGACGAAGGAGCGGGCGTTCTCGATCAGATTGGTGACGATCTGGCCGATGCGCAGGTCGTGACCGTTGACGACGAAGCGCGTCTTGATGTTCGGCTTGCGCTCCACGACATAGTCGATCTGCACTTGCTTTTTGCTGCCCCTGATCTGGCGCGACACGTCGATCAGGTCGCGCAGCAGCACCTCCATGTCGATGGAGGCGGCGTCGACGCGTGCGAGTTCGGCATCGAGCCGCGAGGCGTCGGAAATGTCGCTGATCAGGCGATCGAGGCGGCGGACATCGTGCTGAATGACGTCAAGCAGCCGTTTCTTGGAATCCTCCGACCTGGCGAGCGGCAGCGTTTCGACGGCGCTGCGCAGCGAGGTCAGGGGGTTCTTGAGCTCGTGGCTGACATCGGCGGCAAAGCTCTCGATGGCGTCGATGCGGTCATAAAGCGCTGTCGTCATCTCGCGTAATGCGATGGAGAGGTTGCCGATTTCGTCCTGGCGAGCGGAAAAGTCGGGAATTTGCTCACGTGTCTTGGCGCCGCGGCGAACGCGGATGGCGGCTGCCGAAAGACGACGCAGGGGATTGGCGATCGTCGATGAGAGCACCAGCGACAGCAGTACGTTGACGAGCGTCGCCACGCCGAAAACGCGCATGATGGCCAGTCGTTCGGCATGGACGATATTGTCGATGTCACCGGCCTGCGTCGACAACAGCAGCACGCCGAGCACGGCGCGGAAGCGCTGGATCGGAACGGCGACGGAAACGATGAGTTCGCCTTTCTCGGTGGTGCGCACGACCGCGCCGCGCACGCCGGTCAGCGCGTTCATGACCTCCGGATAGATCGAGCCGTCGCCGCCCGGCGCTTCTTTGTAGAGCGGCAGATTGCCCGGCTGCAGCGCCTTGTTGAACAGCGTCGCGAACCAATCGCTCCAGGTCTGCTTCTCTTCCTCGACCGGCGGCAGGTCGAAGCGCAGCACCTGACCGCGCGAATAGAGGTGACGCGAATCGAGCAGCAGATTGGCGTCGGCATCGAAGATGCGCGCGCGTGTGCGCGTAGGCGAGATCAGCCGACGCAAGACGGGAGCGACCTTCTCGGGGTCGATCGGAAATTCCAGGTCCTCGTCGTTCGGCACCGGGGTGATGCTCTGGCCGGCCTGCAGTTCGAGCAGCTTTTGCGGATCGATGGTGATCGAGTTCGTATCGACCGACGCGGAAGCCGAAACGGCGCCGGCGATGATTTCACCCTGCGTCAACAGGCTTTCGGCGCGGGCGTCGATCAAGCCTTCGCGAAACTGGTTGAGATAGAGAATGCCGCCGACGAGCACCACCAGCGCGACGAGATTGAAGAACAGGATGCGCCGCGTCAGGCTCGAAAACACCGCATTGCCGAAGATGCGGCGGATCAGCGTAAAGGGATGCGACCAACGGCGGCCTCGGACGCGACGGGTGCTCACGCCCTCCGCGTCGTCCAAATCCCTTTCCTGCACCAACTGTGCCAATGATAGGCCCTTTCGAAAGGTTGGGCCCGATAAACTGGCCGGCAACCTTCAATATTTCCAGCTGTGCCGCTCGGGCTCAAGCTGCTTCGCGGAAGCGGTATCCCACTCCGTAGAGCGTTTCAATCATATCAAAGTCGGTATCGACCATCTTGAATTTCTTGCGCAGCCGCTTGATGTGGCTGTCGATCGTCCGGTCGTCGACATAGACCTGTTCATCATAGGCCGCATCCATCAGCGCGTCGCGGCTTTTCACGACACCGGGGCGCTGCGCCAGCGAATGCAGGATCAGGAACTCCGTCACCGTCAGCGTCACGGCCTCGCCCTTCCAGGTGCAGGTATGGCGCTCCTGGTCCATGACCAGCTGTCCGCGCTCGAGCGAGCGGGCCTGCTGCACCGCTCCGGCTTTCGGCGCAGCGCCGGGGCTTGTGCCGCCGGCGGCCGCGGCTTCGCGGCTGGAGGCGCGACGCAGGACGGCGCGGACGCGCTCCACCAGCAGACGCTGCGAAAACGGCTTGGTGATGAAATCGTCCGCGCCCATCTTCAGGCCGAACAACTCGTCGATCTCCTCATCCTTAGAGGTGAGGAAGATGACCGGAATATCCGATTTCTGCCGCAGGCGGCGCAGCAGCTCCATGCCGTCCATTCGCGGCATCTTGATGTCGAAGATCGCCAGCTGCGGCGGTCGCGCCAGAAGGCCGTCGAGCGCCGAAGCACCGTCCGTATAGGTCTCGACCTTATATCCTTCTGCCTCCAGTGCGATCGACACCGAGGTGAGGATGTTGCGGTCGTCGTCAACGAGCGCGATTGTCGGCATGGTGTTGGTCTCCGTCATCAGTGCGCAATCTCCCGGATTTTCGTCGTCCCCAGGCGGTCTCAATGACCGGATGCGCTTATGGAGGATAAAGGTGGAACAAATTGTGGCAAAGATAAAGGGGAAGATTGTCGCTAAATTCGGCGGCACGCGTAAGTTGTGGCCGAAAATCTTTCAACGTTGTCTCTTCAAACGATTTAAAAAGACCGAAACAAATTTAAATCGATTAATTAATTGATATTACTATATTTTCTTGATTTTTGTCTCTTGTCTTTTAAAATTTCTCCCCGTATTTTCCCGGTTAGTTTTAACGGCAACGAGCCTGAGCAAAGGGAACTAGCCATGGAAAAGTTCGGAGTTCATAACCCGGCAACGGAGCTTGCAACGGTTGGATTGGGCGGCGCAGCCAGCGTCCGCTATAACTTTTCCGCCGCAGCGCTCTATGAAGAAGCGATCCGCCGGGGTGAAGCCGAACTGACCGCTCAGGGCGCGCTTCGGGCCCTCACCGGTCAGCATACGGGCCGTTCGCCGCGCGACAAATTCATCGTTTGCGACGCCAATACCGATGGTCAAATCTGGTGGGACAACAACAAGCCGCTCTCGCCGGAGCATTTTGCCCTGCTGCGCGACGACATGCTGGCGCATGCAGCCGGCAAGGAGCTGTTCGCTCAGGATCTTGTTGGCGGTGCCGAGGAAGGCCATGCCCTGCCGACCCGTGTCATCACCGAATTCGCCTGGCATTCGCTGTTCATCCGCAATCTGCTGATCCGCCCCGAGGCGGCGGCGCTGCCGACCTTCGTGCCGAAGCTGACGATCATCGATCTGCCGAGCTTCAAGGCCGATCCGGCCCGCCACGGCTGCCGTTCGGAAACGGTGATCGCCTGCGATCTCACCAACGGTCTCGTTCTCATCGGCGGCACCTCCTATGCCGGCGAAATGAAGAAGTCGGTCTTCACCGTGCTCAACTACCTGCTGCCGGCCAAGGGTGTCATGCCGATGCACTGCTCGGCCAACGTCGGCCCGGACGGTGACGCGGCGGTCTTCTTCGGTCTTTCCGGCACCGGCAAGACGACGCTTTCGGCCGATCCGGCCCGCACGCTGATCGGTGACGACGAACATGGCTGGAGCGAAAACGGCATCTTCAACTTCGAAGGCGGCTGCTACGCCAAGACCATCCGCCTCTCGGCCGAGGCCGAGCCGGAAATCTACGCAACGACGCAGCGCTTCGGCACTGTGCTCGAAAACGTCGTCCTCAACGAAAATCGCGAGCCCGATTTCGATGACGGTTCGCTGACTGAAAACACCCGTTGCGCCTACCCGATGCATTTCATTCCGAATGCCTCGGAAACCGGCCGGGCCGGGCATCCGAAGACGATCATCATGCTGACCGCCGATGCCTTCGGCGTTATGCCGCCGATCGCGCGGCTGACGCCCGATCAGGCGATGTATCACTTCCTCTCCGGCTACACCGCCAAGGTGGCCGGCACCGAAAAAGGTGTCGTCGAGCCGGAAGCGACCTTCTCCACCTGTTTCGGCGCGCCCTTCATGCCGCGTCATCCGGCCGAATACGGCAACCTGCTCAAGGAGCTGATCAGCCGCCACGGCGTCGAGTGCTGGCTCGTTAACACCGGCTGGACAGGCGGCGCCTACGGCACCGGCAAGCGCATGCCGATCAAGGCGACGCGAGCTCTTCTCGCTGCCGCGCTCAGCGGCAAACTCGGAAAGGTCGAATTCCGCACGGACACGAATTTCGGCTTTGCCGTGCCGGTTTCCGTCGATGGAGTCGACGGCGGCATTCTCGATCCGCGCTCGACCTGGGCCGATAAGGCAGCCTATGACGCGCAGGCCGAAAAGCTGGTCTCGATGTTCATCGCCAACTTCGCGAAGTTCGAGAACCACGTCGATGGCGGCGTCCGCGATGCGGCTCCAGGTGTGAAGGTCGCAGCCGAATAAGAAGCGCAGCCAGTGTGCAGCGGTTTTGCCAGGCAAAGCGCGAAGCGCTTTTGCCGGGAATTGCGCTAAACAGAATCTCTGATTCACGTGAAACCCGGCATCGCAGGATTGCCGGGTTTTCTCTTTAACGGCCGATATTTTCAATTGGCGGCCGATATGAGATAGAACGCCGCATGGCCAGCGACGCACTCTATATCGACGACAGGATCACCATCGCGGGATGGGAACTGACTGAACAGTTCGTCCTCGCGGGCGGTCCCGGCGGGCAGAACGTTAACAAGGTTTCGACCGCGGTCCAGCTGTTCTTCAACATCGCGAATTCGCCTTCCCTCAATGATCGCGTCAAAGCCAATGCGATCAAGCTCGCCGGCCGACGCATGTCGAAGGAGGGCGTGCTGATGATCGAGGCGAGCCGCTTTCGCAGCCAGGACCGCAACCGCGAGGATGCGCGCGAGCGGCTGAAGGAACTGATTCTGGAGGCGGCCAAGCCGCCGCCGCCGCCGCGCAAGAAGACCAAGCCGACCAAGGGTTCGGTCGAACGCCGCCTGAAGGAAAAATCCGGCCGCTCGGAAGTCAAGAAAATGCGGGGCCGCCCCGGCGGCGGCGAATGACATGCCCGAGCTTCTGAACGGCATCCGCCATCTGCCCCGCTATCTCGACCGGGCGCGCCAGGCGGAATTGGTCGAGGTGATCCGTGCCGTCGTCGCTGAAGCGCCGCTCTATGTGCCCGCGATGCCCGGCACCGGCAAACCGATGTCGGTCAGGATGACCAATTGCGGGCCGCTCGGATGGGTGACGGACAAGGAGCGCGGCTATCGCTATCAGCCGACGCACCCGGCAACCGGCCGGCCCTGGCCTGAGATGCCGGCGCCTTTGCTCGATATCTGGAATGAGGTTTCCGGCTGTGAGAAGCCACCGGAGGCCTGCCTCGTCAATTTCTATTCCGACGACGCCCGCATGGGCCTGCATCAGGACAAGGACGAGCAGGATCTGCAGGCGCCGGTCGTCTCGATCTCGCTCGGCAACAGCTGCCTCTTCCGCATCGGCGGCCTCAACCGCAATGATCGCACGCTGTCCTTCAAGCTTGCGAGCGGTGATTTGGTCGTGCTGGGCGGCGAGGGGAGGCTTTGTTATCATGGCGTCGACCGCATCTACCCCGCGACATCGACGCTGTTGAGAAACGGCGGCCGCATCAATCTGACGCTGCGCCGCGTTCGTCCGTGAAATTTGATCGCTATAGTTTTCTGAGCGCGACCTGTTCGATCAGATGATCCTTGCCCTTTTTCAGGATGAGATCGGCGCGCGGCCGCGTCGGCAGGATGTTCTGGCGCAGGTTCTTCAGGTTGATGTTCGCCCAGAGATCTTCGGCGATTTCGAGCGCTTCCCCATCGGTGATCGAGGCGTAGCGATGGAAATAGGAGTTCGGATCGCGGAAGGCGGTTTCCCGCAGCCGCATGAAGCGCGTCACGTACCAGTTGTGGATCTGGTCTTCCGCGGCATCGATATAGATCGAGAAGTCGAAGAAGTCGGACACCATCGGCACGATCTTGCCGTCGGCTGGCAGGTTGCGCGATTGCAGCACGTTGATGCCTTCGAAGATCAGAATGTCGGGCCGGTCGACGATCTTGTATTCGTCCGGCAGCACGTCATAGACGAGATGCGAATAACACGGCGCCTTCACATCGGGCCGCCCGGCCTTGATCGCCGAGAGGAAGCGCAGGATCGCGCCAGTATCGTAGCTTTCCGGGAAACCCTTGCGTTGCATCAGCTTTTCCCGCTGCAGCACCGCATTCGGGTGGAGGAAGCCGTCTGTCGTGATGAGATCGACCTTCGGGCTGGAAGGCCAGCGGCCCAGGAGCTCCTTCAGGATACGGGCTGTGGTCGATTTTCCCACAGCGACCGAGCCGGCGATGCCAATGACGAAAGGCGTCTTCGTTACATCCGACATGCTGAGGAAGCGGTTGCGTTGGTCGAACAGCATCTGCGAAGATTCGACATGCGACGAGAGCAGGCGCGACAGCGAGAGGTAGATGCGCCGGACCTCGTCGAGATCGATCGGGTCGCCCATTGAGCGCAGCCGCTTGACCTCGTCACCGGTGAGCGTCAGCGGCGTGTCGGCGCGGAATTTCGCCCATTGCTCGGAAGAGAAGAAATGGTAGGGCGAATAGGATTCAGACTGGAAGTGATCCAATATCTCCGGCACCCCGATAATCTCAGTCGCGATACTCATGAACTCTGCCGGCTGGCCTTTTCCTTGAGACCGGACTGCGCGGTTCTGCGCTCGAGTTCGGCCATGACATTCTCTAGCGGTATTTCAGCAATCTTCAATACGACCAATAGGTGATAGAGCACATCGGCCGCCTCATAGGTCAGATTGTCGCGATCGCCCGTCACCGCCGCCATCACCGCTTCGATTGCCTCTTCGCCGAGCTTCTTCGCCGCTTTAGGCTGGCCGGCGGCCACGAGTTTGGCTGTCCAGGACTGCTCCGGTGAGGCTTTCGATCGCTCTTCGACGATGCGTTCGAGGTCGGAAAGGGAAAATCCGCTCATTGTTCGTTCTCAGGCTTCAGTCGAGACGCATGTCGATGCCGCACTTCGACATATAGTGTTTTGCCTCGCCAACGGTATAGGTGCCGAAGTGGAAGATCGATGCGGCCAGCACGGCATTGGCATGGCCCTCCTTCACCCCGGCGACGAGATCGTCGAGGTCGCCGACGCCGCCGGATGCGATGATCGGCACACGCACCGCATCGGCGATCGTCCGCGTCAGCTCAAGGTCGTAGCCGACCTTGGTGCCGTCACGGTCCATGGAGGTGACCAGCAGTTCGCCGGCCCCGCGCGCCACCATCTTCTGCGCGAATTCGATGGCATCGATGCCGGTCGCGTTGCGGCCGCCATGCGTATAGATTTCCCAGGCGCTGAGATTGTCGCCGCCGACCGCTTGCGTGCGCCTGCGCTTGGCGTCGATCGAGACGACAATGCACTGGTCGCCGAACTTATCGGCCGCCTCGGCGACGAAATCGGGATTGCTGACAGCTGCCGAGTTGATCGACACCTTGTCGGCGCCGCACAGCAGGAGCTTGCGGATGTCGGCAATGGTTCTGACCCCGCCGCCGACGGTCAGCGGCATGAAACATTGCTCGGCCGTGCGCGCCACGACATCGAAAATCGTCTCGCGATTGTCCGAGGATGCGGTGATGTCGAGGAAGCAGAGCTCGTCGGCGCCGGCCGCGTCATAGGCCTTTGCCGCTTCGACCGGATCGCCGGCATCGACGAGATTGAGAAAATTGACGCCCTTGACGACACGGCCGTCCTTGACGTCGAGGCAGGGAATGACACGAGCCTTGAGGGTCATTAGGCAGTCTCCTTGGCCTTGTTGGCTTTGATCAGCGCCAGCGCTTCCTGGGGGTCGATGCGGCCGTCGTAAAGCGCCCGGCCTGAAATCGCCCCTTCCAGCTTCTGCGCGTCGGGCTGCAGCATGCGCTTGATATCTTCGATAGAAGCAAGGCCGCCCGAAGCGATAACAGGAATGGAGACGGCATCGGCGAGTTCCAGTGTCGAGCTCCAGTTGATGCCGGCCAGAATGCCGTCGCGGTCGATATCGGTGTAGATGATCGCCGCAACGCCGGCGCCCTCGAATTTCCGGGCAAGCTCGATGATGCCGAGTTCGGAAGCTTCAGCCCAACCCTCGACGGCCACCTTGCCGCCCTTGGCATCGATACCGACAGCGACGCCGCCCGGAAATTTCCGGCAGGCCTCGATGACCAGCGCCGGATTTCTGACGGCGACGGTGCCGAGGATGACCCGCCGCAACCCGCGCGACAGCCAGGCTTCGATGTGGTCGAGGGTGCGGATGCCGCCGCCGAGCTGCACCGGATTTTTTGTCGCCTTCAGGATCGCCTCGACGGCGTCGCCATTGGCCGAATGTCCCGCGAAGGCGCCATCGAGATCGACCACGTGCAGCCATTCGAAACCCTGGTCTTCGAAGGACTTCGCCTGGGCGGCCGGATCGGTATTGTAAACCGTCGCCTGTTGCATGTCGCCGAGCTTCAGGCGAACGCATTGGCCGCCCTTCAGATCGATCGCGGGAAAAAGGATCATGTCGTCTTACGTCCGTAGAGTGATCGCTGCCATCAGCGCATTCCACGCATCTACGATATCCGAGCGGAAAAAGACAGCGGCAATGGCGGCCGCGCTCAAAAGCAGCAGAAGCAGAAGGATGGCGATGAAGCCCGCACGCACCTGCCGCCAGAAACCGAGGCGCTTCTTCACCGATTTCTCGATCTCCCGCACCCGCCGCAGGGCGTCGCTGTTGACGGCGGCGAGCCGGATCTCAGGCTCCATCGCTTCCACATAGGTCTCGGCATAGCTCGAAAGAATCTGCGAGGCGCGATCGCGCAGCGTATTGCGCAGGTCAGTGGAGAGATAATTGCTGGAAACTGCGGCAAGCTCGGCCTCATTGGGCGAACGGCCGGCATTCCGCTTTCGATAGCTGACGACGAAATCGCGCTTCTGCCGCTCGTAAAGGGCGTAGGCAAGCAGGCCGATCAGATCGTCTTCGCCTTCGATATAGAATTCCAGCACGGCTTCGGTGATATCGCCGGCATTGATCCCATTGGCGCGCAGCTGCGAATTCTCGTTGCCGGCAAGAAATTCATGAATCATCGGTCCGGCCTTTCTTTCAATGCCTTGGCCGCATTGGAAAGCGCTTTTCTATGGAGGGCTTCGTCGACACGGCGAATGATCGTCCCGTCGGGAAGCCGGATGTCCGAGAAGGGAGGCAGACCCTCTCTGGAGGGTCTCAGCATATAGAACACCTTGCCTGATTTCCGCGAAGCCGGCATCGAGCGCACTCCTGTTCCGCTCTTTTCATAAAGAGGAAATAAGGCGGAGGTATTACGGGTTCCAGCGCAGGAAATTGGCGATCAGGGCGAGGCCGAGCTTCTGGCTCTTTTCCGGGTGAAACTGGGCCCCCACCATGTTGTCGCGCCCGACGAGGGCGGTCATCGGCCTGCCATAATCGACGGTCGCAATGACATCCTCGGCATTTTCGGCGGCAAGATGGTAGGAATGGACGAAATAGGCATGCAGCCCCTGCGGCCCGGTGGGAATGCCGTCGAAGAGCGGATGCTCGCGCTTCAGGTCGAGCGTGTTCCAGCCGATCTGCGGAATCTTCAAGGCGGGATCGTCAGGCGTCATCTCGATGACGTCGCCTGGGATCCAGCCGAAGCCGTGTGTCACGGTCTTCTCCAGACCGCGCGACGACATCAGTTGCATGCCGACGCAGATGCCGAGGAAAGGCCGCGCCTTGTTCTCGACAGCCTCGATCAGCACTTCGTTCATGCCGGGCACGGCGTCCAGTCCGCGCCGGCAATCGGCGTATGCGCCGACGCCGGGCAGCACAATGCGATCGGCCGCAGCAACCTCCTCCGCCTTATCGGTGAGATCGATATGGGCATTGATGCCCGCCTCGCGCGCGGCACGTTCGAAAGCCTTGGTCGCCGAACGAAGGTTGCCGGAACCGTAGTCGATAATCGCGACGCGCATCGTCAGCGTCCTCCATCAAAACCAAAGAGATCAAGCGATGTCGCTTGGCCGCGCAGGCTGTTTGCACCGGGCTTGTTCTGCCAATCCGGTGCGACCGTATCGTCACTGCTCACAGGGACTGTCTTGTCCGCAAAATAGACCTGCTCGGCAATATCGAGCTTATCGGCTGCAATGAGGGCGTCCTCGTTCCAGCCCTTGGCGGCAAGATGGCGGATGCGAAAGTTCTGGCCTTCGAGACCGACCACTATATTCACGCCCAGCATGATCGCCGCGCCCGCCGGTCCCAGACCGGGTTCGTCCATCAGTGCGCCGCCGATTCCCTGCAGGATAAACGCCGCGGCCGCATGCAGCCATAGCCGGTGCACCAGAAGCCAAACCCATGGAAACATGAAGCCGAGCCAGGTGAAGCCGTCGCGAATAGTGCGCACCTCATCGGTCGCTGGGTTCGCGCCGGGCGGTGTCAGGAAAATATAGCTGGAGGTCATTGTCGCCGCTCCCTGAGGGGCTCAGACGAGCGTGCCCTTCGTCGAGGGAACACGGCCCGCCTGTCTCGCATCGATCTCTGTCGCCGTGCGCAATGCGCGCGCGACCGCCTTGAAGCATGTCTCGGCAATATGGTGGTTGTTGGCGCCATAATGATTGAGAATATGCAAGGTGATGCCGGCGTTCTGGGCGAGCGCCTGGAAGAATTCGCGCACGAGTTCCGTGTCGAAGGTGCCGATCTTCGGCGCGCTGAAGGCGACATTCCAGACGAGGAAGGGCCGGCCGGAAAGATCGACCGCCGCCTTGGTCATCGTCTCGTCCATAGCGAGATCGATCGAAGCGTAGCGTGTGATGCCCCGGCGGTCGCCGAGCGCCTTCGAGATCGCCTGGCCGATCGCAATACCGGTATCCTCGACCGTGTGATGATCATCGATATGCAGGTCACCCTTGGCTTCGATTTCCATGTCGATGAGCGAATGCCGCGAAAGTTGATCGAGCATATGGTCGAAGAAGCCGACGCCGGTCGAAATCTTCGATTTGCCGGTGCCGTCGAGATTAACGGAAACTGAAATCGACGTCTCGTTGGTCTTGCGGGCAACGCTGCCGGTACGGCTTGCTGCGGTCTCGGCCATCTGGCCCTCCATCGGAATAAGGCCGTTCCTTATCAGGCGCATCGGCAAATATCCAGAAGCCGGGCAGGAGAAAAGCTCGCCCATTTGCAATCGGCTCCGGCCGGCTTACATAGGGTTCAACAAGGACCGGTTTGCGGTCTCATGTAAAGGCCCGGCTCATGGGCAGACAGGTGTTTTATGACAACAATCATTACAGTTCGAAAAGGCGGCAAGGTGGTGATGGCGGGCGATGGCCAGGTGAGCCTCGGCCAGACCGTGATGAAGGGCAATGCCCGCAAGGTCCGGCGCATCGGCAAGGGCGAGGTCATCGCCGGTTTCGCCGGCGCCACGGCCGACGCCTTCACCCTGCTCGAAAGGCTTGAAAAGAAGCTGGAACAATATCCCGGTCAGCTGATGCGCGCCGCCGTCGAGCTCGCCAAGGACTGGCGCACCGACAAATACCTGCGTAATCTCGAAGCCATGATGCTCGTCGCCGACAAGTCGATCACCTTGGCAATCACCGGCAATGGCGATGTTCTGGAGCCCGAACATGGCACGACGGCGATCGGTTCTGGCGGCAATTTTGCCTTCGCCGCCGCCCGAGCGCTGATGGATACCGACAAATCGGCCGAAGAGATCGCCCGGCGCGCCCTCGATATCGCCGCCGACATCTGCGTCTACACCAACCACAATATCGTGGTCGAATTGCTGGACGTCGAAAGCTGAATTCCGGCCTTCCGGCTGCTGCCGCGGCTGACCCGTCGCGGCGCGACAACGATGAATCTCGGCCGGGCGTTGATGGCTCCGGACCGCCAGGAGAATGATACGCAATGACGACCTTTTCCCCCCGCGAGATCGTTTCCGAACTCGATCGCTACATCATCGGCCAGCATGATGCCAAACGCGCCGTCGCGATTGCGCTGCGCAACCGCTGGCGTCGCCAGCAGCTCGACCCGAGCCTGCGCGACGAAGTCATGCCGAAAAACATCCTGATGATCGGTCCGACCGGTGTCGGTAAAACGGAGATCTCCCGCCGCCTGGCAAAACTCGCCGGCGCGCCCTTCATCAAGGTCGAAGCCACGAAGTTCACCGAAGTCGGCTATGTCGGCCGTGATGTCGAGCAGATCATCCGCGATCTGGTCGAGGTCGGTATCGGCCTGGTGCGCGAGAAGAAGCGGGCCGAGGTGCAGGCCAAGGCGCATGTGAGCGCCGAGGAGCGTGTGCTCGATGCGCTGGTCGGCACCACCGCTTCGCCCGCCACCCGCGAAAGTTTCCGCAAGAAGCTCAGAGACGGTGAGCTCGACGACAAGGAAATCGATATCGAGGTGGCCGATGCCGGCTCCGGCATGGGCGGCTTCGAAATACCCGGCATGCCGGGCGCCAATATCGGCGTGCTCAACCTGTCGGAAATGTTCGGCAAGGCAATGGGCGGACGCACTAAGAAGGTGCGCACGACTGTCAAGGCTTCTTATACCGATCTGATTCGCGATGAATCCGACAAGCTGATCGACAACGAGGTGATCCAGCGCGAGGCCGTCCGCTCTACCGAAAATGACGGGATCGTCTTCCTCGACGAGATCGACAAGATCGCCGCCCGCGACGGCGGCATGGGCGCCGGCGTTTCACGCGAAGGTGTCCAGCGCGACCTGCTGCCGCTCGTCGAAGGCACGACGGTCTCGACCAAATACGGGCCTGTGAAGACGGACCATATCCTCTTCATCGCCTCTGGCGCCTTCCATGTCTCCAAACCCTCGGATCTCTTGCCGGAGCTGCAGGGCCGCCTGCCGATCCGCGTCGAGCTGCGCCCGCTGAACAAGGAGGATTTCCGCCGGATCCTGACAGAGACCGAAGCGAGCCTCATCCGCCAGTACCGGGCGCTGATGGAAACCGAAAATCTGAACCTCGATTTCACCGAGGACGCGATCGACGCGCTGGCTGATGTCGCCGTGCATTTGAACTCCTCGGTCGAGAATATCGGTGCGCGCCGTCTGCAGACGGTGATGGAGCGGGTTCTGGACGATATTTCCTACAATGCGCCGGATCGGGCAGGGGCAGCCATCACGATCGATGCAGCCTATGTGCGCGAACATGTCGGCGATCTCGCGCAGAATACCGACCTGTCACGCTTCATTCTGTGATATCGGCGCACCGGCTCGTGGCTTTACCGATGTGAATGCCGCATTCCGTTGACCTCGACTATCGACAGCGGGCCTTTTCCTTTTTAGTGAAGGCCCGTTTTGTTTTCCGCTACGGCTTTATTCGGCCAAGATTCTGGTCCAGTCAGCCGCATCGCGAACAGGACGATGAACGGACGGGATAGCGGATCGTGCGACGCCTTTTGACAAGCCTTTTAATTGCCGTTGCCCTGGTGAATTCGGCGCCGGCCTTCGCCATGCAGACGGTGCCGGCCGGCAATCGCCACGCTGAGCAGCCCGATATTCCCGGCGCGTCCGTCCGCCGCACCAAGGGCACCAAGAGCAGCTTCGATCTGAAATATGAGAAGGTCCACGAGCTTCTTGCGACCGATCGCGAGCTGATGGCCAAGATCCGCAAGGTCTCCAGCGCTTACGGCATCAATCCCATCCATGTCGTCGGCGCGATCGTTGGCGAACATACCTATAACGTCGACGCTTACGACAGGCTGCAGGCCTATTATGTCAAAGCCGCTTCCTATGCCGGGGAAAGTTTCCGCTTCGCCTATGACGGCGAAAACGTCGACGATTTCGTGGCGCGGCCGCAATTTGCGCAGTGCAAGGGCAAGAGTGATTCCTACACGCTCTGGTCCTGCCGGGAAGATGTCTGGGAAAGCGATTTCCGCGGCAAGACCGTGGGTGGCGAGAGCTTCCCCAACAACCGCTTCAGTGCGGTCTTCTTTCAGCCTTTCTATGCCGGCCAGACCTTCGGCCTCGGTCAGGTCAATCCGCTGACGGCGTTGATGCTCTCCGATCTCGTCAGCCGCGTCTCCGGCTATCCGAAGCTGAACGAGAAGAATGCCGGCGACGTCTATAAGGCGATCATGGATCCAGATATCTCGCTCGCCTTCGTCGCGGCCTCGATCCGCCGGTCGATCGAAGATTACAAGGAGATTGCCGGCATGGATATCTCGGGCAATCCCGGCCTGACGGCGACGCTGTATAATGTCGGCAATTCCCGCCAGCGTGCCACAGCCCTTGCGGCGAAAAACCGCTCTTCCGGTGCGACTGTTTGGCCTGAAGAGAATTATTACGGCTGGCTGATCAACGACAAGCTGGACGAACTCAAGGGCCTGCTCTAGCTTCAAGCTTGCCGGGAAGGCGTCGCTCTTCCCCGAAAGGCTTTGACGATGGACATGCGTCCGGATCCCTTCGTTCCGCCGGCACCGCTGCCTCGCACTGTGCCGCCGAGCCGGCTGGATATCATCCGAATCATCCTGCGCAACCCGCTCGAACTCTGGGGCGAGCCCTCCTATACGCTACCCTGGATCAAAACGAGTTTCTTCGGGCAACACACGCTCATCGTCAACGATCCCGGCTTGATCAAGCACGTGCTGGTCGACAATGCCGCCAATTACCGTATGTCCGACATTCGCCAGCTGGTGCTGCGGCCAATCTTGCGTGACGGGTTGTTGACGGCGGAAGGCCAGGTCTGGAAGCGATCGCGAAAGGCGGTCGCGCCAGTCTTCACGCCGCGCCACGCCAAGGGCTTTGCCGGCCAGATGCTGCGGCAATCGCAAGATTTCGTCCGCAAATACGAGAACGGCGAGGCGGCGGGTCAAATTTTCGACATTGCCGCCGACATGACCGATTTGACCTTTGCTATCCTTGCCGAAACGCTCTTCTCCGGCGAAATCATCTCGTCGAGCGGCCATTTCGCCGACGACGTCAACCAGCTTCTCCACCGGATGGGCCGCGTCGACCCGATGGACCTGCTGCGCGCGCCCTCCTGGGTGCCACGCCTGACCCGTATCGGCGGTCAGAAGGTGCTGGAAAAATTCCGGGCTATCGTCCGCGATACCATGGATGTGCGTCTGGCGAAGATGAAGGCCGATCGCGCCGCCGCACCGGAGGATTTTCTGACGCTGCTCCTGGAACAGGCAGGTCCGGATGGCCTGACCAAGGAGGAGATCGAGGACAATATCCTGACTTTCATCGGAGCCGGCCACGAGACGACGGCGCGTGCGCTTGCCTGGACACTTTATTGTGTGGCCAACAGCCCGCATATTCGTGAGGCGATGGAGACGGAGATCGATGCCGTCCTGGCGACTGGAGCCGAACCGGTGGAATGGCTGGATCTGATGCCGGTGACGCGGGCGGCGTTCGAAGAGGCCCTCAGACTTTACCCGCCGGCTCCTTCGATCAATCGCGCCGCCATAGCCGATGACCTCTGGACGAATGCCAAGGGCGAAAAGGTCGAAATACCGGCGGATATTACCGTGCTGATCATGCCGTGGACGCTGCATCGCCATGAACTTTATTGGGAAAAGCCGCGCGCCTATATGCCGGAGCGCTTCCTGCCGGAAAACCGCGGCAGCATCGGCCGGTTTCAGTTTCTGCCGTTCGGCGCCGGCCCGCGCGTCTGCATCGGCGCGACCTTCGCGCTGCAGGAGGCGGTGATCGCACTGGCCGTGATGATGCGCCGCTTCCGTTTCGATCAGACCGCAACCACCAATCCTTGGCCGGTGCAGAAGCTGACGACTCAGCCGCAGAACGGGCTTCCCATGCGCGTGACGTCGCGCATAATTTCCGGAACGGCATAAATCTTTCGAACTATTGCGGAATTGACTGTGAATGAAAGCCGGGCAAAGTGGCAGCATTCACAGGCGCTGCCAGGGAGAATATCGCATGAGCCGCATTGATAAGAACGGTCTTGCCATCGAAACCGTCCTCCACGATTTCCTGACGCAGGAGGTTCTGCCGGGTCTGGCGATCGATGTGGACAGGTTCTTTGCCGATTTTTCGGCGATCGTTCACGATCTCGCCCCGCGCAATCGCGCACTGCTGGCCAAACGCGACGAGCTGCAGACGAAGATTGATGACTGGTATCGCCAGCATGGCGCCCCGTCGGATATGGACGACTATCAATCCTTTCTACGCAGCATCGGCTACCTCCTGCCGGAAGGATCGGACTTCCAGGTCTCGACCGAAAACGTCGATCCCGAGATCGCCTCGATCGCCGGTCCGCAGCTCGTCGTTCCCGTGATGAATGCCCGCTACGCTTTGAACGCCGCCAACGCTCGCTGGGGCTCGCTCTATGATGCGCTCTATGGCACCGACGCCATTCCCGAGAGCGACGGCGCCGAGAAGGGTAAGGGGTATAATCCAAAGCGCGGCGAAAAGGTCATCGCCTGGGTGCGAGATTTCCTCGATACGGCGACGCCGCTGCGGGACGGCAGCTGGAAGGATGTCGGCAGCTTCGCCGTCAAGGACGGAATGCTCGTCGTCAAATCGGTGGACGGCGAGCAGACAATGCTCAGAGACGGCCGGCATTTTGCCGGCTATCGCGGCGATGCCACCACGCCGAGCCATATTCTCCTGAAGAACAACGGCATTCATATCGATATCGTCATCGACCCGACGACGGCGATCGGTAAGGCCGATCCGGCCCATATTTCCGATGTCTGGCTGGAATCGGCGATTACCACGATCATGGACTGCGAGGATTCGATTGCAGCCGTCGACGCCGAAGACAAGGTGATCGTCTATCGCAACTGGCTCGGCTTGATGAAGGGCGATCTGCAGGAAGAGGTGGCAAAGGGCGGAACGACCTTCATCCGCAACCTCAACCCGGATCTGGACTATACCGGCCCGGATGGCGCTTCGTTCGAGGTGCATCGCCGTTCGTTGATGCTGGTGCGCAATGTTGGCCACCTGATGACCAATCCCGCGATCCTCGACAAGGACGGCAACGAAGTGCCCGAGGGCATCATGGATGCCATCATCACTGCTCTGATCGCGCTTTACGATATCGGTCCCGCCGGCCGGAAGAAGAATTCCCGCACCGGCTCCATGTATGTGGTGAAGCCGAAGATGCATGGGCCAGAAGAGGTCGCCTTCGCCGTCGAGATTTTCTCCCGGGTCGAAGACGCGCTCGGCATGGCGCGCAACACCATCAAGATGGGCATCATGGACGAGGAGCGGCGCACGACGGTCAATCTCAAGGAGTGCATTCGTGCCGCCCGCGAGCGCGTCGTCTTCATCAACACCGGTTTCCTCGACCGCACCGGCGACGAGATCCATACTTCGATGGAAGCCGGTCCGATGATTCGCAAGGGCGATATGCGCCAGGCAGCGTGGATATCGGCCTATGAGAACTGGAACGTTGACATCGGTCTGGAATGCGGCCTTTCCGGCCACGCCCAGATCGGCAAAGGCATGTGGGCGATGCCGGATCTGATGGCGGCGATGCTGGAACAGAAGATCGCCCATCCGAAGGCCGGCGCCAACACCGCCTGGGTGCCGTCGCCGACGGCCGCCACCCTGCATGCCACCCATTATCACCGCGTCAACGTCGCCCGGGTTCAGCAGGGGCTGAAGGACCGGGCTCGCGCCAAGCTTTCCGACATTCTCTCCGTGCCGGTTGCGGTGCGGCCGAACTGGACTCCCGAGGAAATCCAGCGGGAACTCGACAACAATGCCCAGGGTATCCTCGGTTACGTCGTGCGCTGGGTCGATCAGGGCGTCGGTTGCTCGAAAGTGCCTGATATCAACAATGTCGGCCTGATGGAGGATCGCGCCACGTTGCGCATTTCGGCCCAGCACATGGCGAATTGGCTGCATCACAAAGTCGTCACCGAAGCTCAGATCGTCGAAACGATGAAACGCATGGCTGCCGTCGTCGACCGACAGAACAAATCCGATCCAGCCTACCGGCCGATGGCCGGCAATTTCGATGATTCGATCGCCTTTCAGGCCGCCCTCGATCTCGTCCTGAAGGGCAGGGAGCAACCGAACGGCTATACCGAACCGGTGCTTCACCGCCGCCGCCTCGAGCTCAAGGCGAAACAATCGGTGTAACCGAGAATACAAAAAGGCCGCCGGGACGACTGTCCGGCGGCCTTTTTTATACCGAATTCGATATCTAGCCTACTGGATGACGATGACCTTGGAGGTCCCCTTGCCGGGGCGGACGCGGCTGTAGAGGTCGATGACGTCCTGGTTCATCAGGCGAATGCAGCCCGAGGAAGCGGCGGTGCCGATCGAAGCCCATTCCGGCGTGCCGTGCAGGCGGAACAGGGTGTCCTTGCCGTCGTCGTTGAAGAGATACATGGCGCGCGCGCCGAGCGGATTGCTGAGACCGGGGCCCATGCCCTCCTCGACGTATTTGGCGACGTCGGGGCGGCGTTCAGCCATTTCCTTCGGCGGGTGCCAGGTCGGCCATTCCTGTTTCCAGGCGACATAGGCAGTGCCGGCCCATGCGAAGCCCTGCTTGCCGACGCCGATGCCGTAGCGCATCGCCTTGCCGTTCGGCAGGATGTAATAGAGGAAGCGCTCGCGCGTATTGACGATGATGGTGCCTGGACGCTCGGTGGTCTGGTAGCTGACGACCTGGCGGCGGAACTGCGGCTTGACCCTGTCGATCGGGATCGCCGGCAGGGAGTATCCGGCGTCCTTCGTCACGCCATAGGCGTCGTTGAAGATTTGAGCTGTCTGTACCGTCGGGCCTGCGCCCTTGTCGTCGACGGATGCGCTTTCGGAATTGGTGGAGCAGCCGGCCAGTGCGAGTGTCGTCAGCAGGCCAAATACAGGGAATGCGTTGCGGATGCGCATAGATAACTCTTGAAGTTTTCGGGCGAGGAGAACAGTCTTTCGACCATCGTTGATTATGGTTTATTTTCGATTAACTTGCGCTTTGCAAGACTGCTTCGGCGCGAGGAATCCGTCTGCCGCGCAAATTAAAAGCGCATGGTTTTTTTGCAACAACACACCCGGCTCGGCGATGGTTATCCATGACGATTTTGAGCGTTTACAATAACAATCCGTTAATCGATGGCCGGCAATCGGACAGGGCCATGATGGTGCGGCGCGGAACGCAGATATTGCTGCACGAAATGCGCCATGCGGTGCTGCCGGAACTGCCGCTCGCCAGCGGCCGACGCGCCGATCTGATCACGCTTTCGGAAAAGGGCGAAGTTTGGATCATCGAAATCAAGACATCGATCGAGGATTTCCGGGTGGATCGCAAATGGCCGGAATACAGGCTGCATTGCGACCGCCTGTTCTTTGCGACTCATGAAGGTGTGCCGCTTGACATCTTTCCCGAGGAATGCGGGCTCTTCCTCTCGGATGGCTATGGCGCCCATATGATCCGCGAGGCGCCGGAACACCGCATGGCACCGGCCACGCGCAAATCCGTCACGCTCAGTTTCTCGCGCGCCGCTGCGCAAAGGCTGATGATGGCCGAATGGGCCAACGGAAAACCATTCACTGTGGATGATGTCTGACGAAGGTTTCGTCTATTTCGGGGCGCGTTTGGCAAGTATGCGCTGCAGCGTTCGCCGATGCATGTTGAGCCGACGTGCTGTTTCCGAGACATTGCGCTCGCACATCTCGTAGACCCGCTGGATGTGTTCCCAGCGCACCCGATCGGCCGACATCGGATTCTCCGGCAGCTCGGCCTTTTCCCCCGGCCGTTGCGTCAGCGCTGAAAAGACCTCGTCGGCGTCCGCGGGCTTGGCCAGATAATCGACGGCTCCGAGTTTTACGGCCGTCACCGCTGTTGCGATATTGCCGTAGCCGGTCAGCACGATGATCCGGGTATCGTCGCGCCGCTGCCGGATCGCTTCGATGACGTCGAGGCCGTTGCCGTCGCCGAGGCGAAGGTCGACTACCGCATATTTCGGCGGCCTGCCTTTCGATTTCGCAACGCCTTCCGCCACTGATTCGGCCGTCTCCACGTCGAAACCGCGGGTCTCCATCGCCCGTGCGAGACGGCGCAGGAAGGGCCCGTCGTCGTCAACGATCAGCAGGCTGGCGTCGGGCCCGATATGGTCTTCATCCGATGTGGCGAAATTTCCATGATTCTGTTCTGTCATCGTCTCGGGTCCCGGCGGTTGCGCCTGATCCTGGTCAACCGTTTCTCATTCTACTTATGCCCACAAACTCATTTTGTCGAATTTGCGTCGATCAGCATTCGCGGCCATTCGATGCGGATGCGCGCGCCGGCTCTTTCCGGCTCTCGGTTCTCGAAAACCAGCGATGCGCCCGAGCGCTCCAGCAGTGTCTTGGCGATGAAAAGTCCGAGCCCGAGGCCGCCGGCCGTATCTTCCTTCTGCCGCTTGGTCACATAGGGCTCGCCGATGCGCGTCAGGATGTCAGGCGAATAACCATTGCCGTCGTCTTCGATGACGATCAATACTTTGTCTTGATCGTGCTCGACGGTGACGGTCACTTTCTCCCTGGCATAATCGACGGCATTTTCGATGAGGTTTCCGAGCCCGTACATGATGCCGGCATTGCGATCGGTGACCGGCTCGCTCTTGCGCGGGCTCTTCTCGATGAGCTCGAGCGTGATGCCGAATTCCCGGTGCGGTGCGACGACTTCTTCGATCATGGAGGAAAGCGGCAGCCGGCGCATATGCGCCTCGCCTTCGGAGGAGAGCGTCGTCAGCCGCCGCAGAATGTCACGGCAGCGTTCGCTCTGGCTTCGCAGCAGCATGACATCCTCGCGGAAGCGATCATCATCCTTGAGCTCGCGCTCCATTTCCTTGGCGACGACGCTGATCGTGGCAAGCGGCGTGCCGAGTTCATGAGCGGCGGCCGCAGCCAGACCGTCAAGCTGCGAAAGATGCTTTTCCCGCTGTAGCACCAGTTCGGTCGCGGCGAGCGCATCGGCAAGCTGGCTCGCTTCCATCGAGACGCGATAGGCATAGAAGGCGGCAAAGGCCATGGTCGAGGCGATCGAGCACCAGACGCCGAACTGCATGACATTATGGACATTGATCTCGACCCCGTCGAACCAGGGCAGCGGGAAAGGCGAAAAGGCAAGCACTGTAATGCAGACCATGGCAAAGCCGATCAGCGCCGTGCTGTAGCGGATTGGCTGTGAGGCGAAAGAGATGATGACGGGCACGCAGACGAGTGCGGCGAACGGATTGGCGAGGCCGCCCGTGATGAAGAGCAGCGCGCAAAGCTGCAGAAGATCGAAGCCGAGCAAAGCGAAGGCGGCCGGCGGCTCCAGCCGATGCGTCGGTGGATACCGGATTGTCAGGTAGAAATTCACCCAGGCCAGAGCGGCGATCAGCAAAGAGCTGGCGATCAGCGGCAAGGGAAATTTCAGCCAGAAAGCGACGATGAACACCGTCAGCGCCTGGCCGCCGACCGCAAGCCAGCGAAGCCGCACCAGCGTCTGTAGCCGCAGCCTGCGGCTGCTGTGCCGGTCTTCCAGCGTATGGCTTTCGGTCTTGTCGATGACACCGGGCTTGTCGATCATGCCGGGGCTCCTTGATGGCTCTCATGTACCACGTGGTTTTGCCCGTGTCGTCGGCAACGCCTCTTCCGGCCGCTCCGGCCAGGGGTGGCGGGGATAGCGTCCACGCATCTCGGCGCGCACGTCCTTCCATGAGCCCACCCAGAAGCCGGGCAGGTCGCGTGTCGTCTGGATCGGCCGGTGCGCCGGTGACGTCAGCTCCAGGAGTAGCGGCAGGCGGCCTCCGGCGACCGCCGGATGCTGCTTGAGCCCGAACAGCTCCTGCACGCGGATCGTCAGGACCGGCTCCTCGCCCTCATATTGGATGGGATGTTTTTGACCGGTCGGTGCCTCGAAATGCGTCGGAGCAAGCCGGCTAAGATCGCGCTGCAGCTCGTGTGGTACCAACGACATCAGGCCGTTCGAAAGCCCTGCCGCAGAGACCTCGGAAAGGCTACGGGCGTCCTCCTGGAAGGGAGCGAACCAATCCTCCAGCCGAGAAAGCAAAGCATCGTCGCTGACATCGGGCCAGGGATCACCGATCGTCCGATGAAGAAAACCGATCCGTTCGCGGAGCTGCATGGCCTCCTTCGAGAAGGCGAGCTGATCAAGCCCCAATTCGCGCACGCCCTCCATCAGCGCCTGAGTGACGGCGGCTCCGGAAGGACGCGGCAAGGGCGTCTCTTCGAAGACGATTGCGCCAAGCCGAGTTGCCCGCCGCGCCCGCACCTGCCGGCTTTGCCGGTCGAAGAATATCTGGTCATCGGTTCTGATCTCGCCAGGCAGTTTGGCTTCGATATCCGCACGTGTCACTTCCGCTGCCGCCAGAATCCGCCCCTGCGCCGCGCGCCCGGTGAGATCGGCGATGACGAGCATCTGGCTGCCGGCGAGCCGCTCAGTCTCCGGCAGTTCCGCTCCCCGCCCGTTCGCCATGACGAATCGCCCGCGCCCCCCGCGCAGAAGCGCGATTCGATCTGGGAATGCGTGCAGCAGCAGCTGACCCGCCAATACGGGTGCGGCTGTTGTGACGGTCTCGAGACCGGCGGCCAGTCGTCCAGCCAGCCGCCGCGAGGCGTCGGCTCTGTCACCGCGCTCGGCTTTGAATCGCCGCAGCCGGTCCTCAATGTCGATGCTCGATCCGCCAAGCCCCTGTTCGGTCAGGAGCACGGCAATCATCGCCGCCTCCCGGGCATGGCCCGATTCGCCTGATGAGACGACCATAGCGGCAAGTCGCGGCGGCAAAGCGAGATCGCGCATCATCTTGCCACGGGCAGTCAACGCGCCATCCTTGTCGAGCGCTCCGAGCTGACCGAGCAGCGCCCGCGCTTCCTTAAGCGTCGTTTCCGGCGGCTGATCGACGAAGGCAAGGGATGCGGCATCCTGGACCCCCCAATGCGCGAGATCGAGCACCAGGCCGGAGAGGTCGCTGGAGAGGATCTGCGGCGGTGTGAAAGCCGGCAGTGCCGCCGTCTGCCCCTGGTGCCACAGCCGGATGGCGATGCCGGGCTCGGTTCGTCCCGCGCGGCCGGCCCGCTGATCGGCCGAGGCTTGCGACACCCGCACCGTCTCGAGCCGCGTAATCCCGGTCGAGGCCTCGAAGATCGGCAGACGCTGCAATCCGCTGTCGATCACGATCCTAACACCGTCGATGGTGATCGATGTTTCGGCGATCGAGGTGGCAAGAACGATCTTGCGCACTCCCTTGGGCGCCGGGCGAATCGCTGCATCCTGCTCCTTCTGGCTAAGATTGCCATAGAGAGGGGCAATCAAGGTTTCGGGCCCGAATCGCCCCTGCAGGCGCTCCACGGTGCGCGTGATTTCCGCCTGGCCGGGCAGGAAGGCGAGGATAGAGCCGTCCTCATCGGCGTGAGCCTCGATAATCATCCGCGAGACGGCGTCCTCGATGCGCTCGCCGCCGGCCCGGTCCTGATAGCGGATATCGATCGGAAAGCTGCGTCCCAGGCTCTCGATGATAGGCGGGTGATCGAGCAGGGCGGCCACACGCTCCACGTCGAGCGTCGCCGACATCACCAGGATGCGCAGATCCTCGCGCAGCGCTGACTGCACGTCGAGCGCCAGCGCCAGCCCGAAATCGGCATCGAGCGACCGCTCATGGAATTCGTCGAAAAGCACGGTCGAGACGCCGGTCAGTTCCGGATCGTCGAGGATCATCCTGGCGAAAACCCCTTCTGTCACCACTTCGACCCGGGTCGCCGCCGATATCCTGCTGTCGAGGCGCATGCGGTAGCCGATCGTTTCGCCCACCTTTTCGCCGATGAGCGACGCCATCCGGCTGGCTGCGGCTCGCGCCGCCAGCCGCCGCGGTTCGAGCAGGATGATCTTGCCGTCGCCGCGCGAGGGCTGATCGAGCAGGTAAAGCGGCACCAGCGTCGTCTTGCCGGCGCCGGGAGGCGCGGAAAGAACGGCGCGTCGCTGCTCGCCCAGCGCCGCCGCGACGGCTGGCAGGACATGCGAAACCGGAAGCTCCGGCAATGATGCACTGATTGTCACTTGCGGCCCGCCACCGTCTCATAGGCAAGGATGGCGCCGGCGAGATCCTCGAGTGCTGCGCCGACCGACTTGAACAGCGTAATCTCCTCATCATGGCTTCGTCCGCCATGCGCGCCGCTGACGAGTTCGGCAAGCTCCGATTGGATATCGTTCATGTCGAGCACGCCGCTTTTAATCGGCTGAACGATATCGCCGGCCTCGCTGGTGGCGCCAGCGCGGGTATCGACATGGACCGAAGCGCGGCGAATGGCTTCGTCGTCGCTTTCGCGCATGCTCGGTTTGAAGGCGCCGACGAGGTCGAGATGCGCGCCCGGCTTCAGCCATTCGCCCGATACCAGCGGTTCGCTGGAAAGTGTGGCGCAGGAAATGATGTCGGCCGTCCGTGCCGCCGCTTCCCTGTCGGTGACGGCTCTAGCATCGAGGCCCAGCACTCGCGCTTCCGCCGCGATCTTCTCCGCCGCCTGCGCGTTGCGTCCCCAGATCCTGTATCTCTTTATGGGCCGGGTCGTGCCGTGGGCGAGCATCAGGTTGAGCGACAGGCGCCCGGTTCCGCAGACGAGCATTTCCTCCGCATTCGGGCGGGCGAGATAACGGCCGGCGAGCGCCGATGCCGCTGCTGTCCGCCGCGCCGTCAGCTCGGCGCCGTCAATCACGGCCAGCATCTCGCCGGTCGCGCCTGAGGAAAGAAGATAGGTCCCTGAAATTGCCGGCAGGCTTCGCTGTGCATTGCCGGGAAAGACCGAAACCATCTTCACCCCGGCATAACGCCCGGGAACCCAGGCCGGCATCAGAAGCAGCGTTGCGCTCTCTTCACCGGGCACGTCCATCTCGTGGTGATGACGCACCGGCATCACGCATTCGCTCGCAAACATGGCGGCGATCGCTTCAATCAGCTTGGGCCAGGGCAGGGCCGCGCGCGTCTGTTCTTCGTTGAGGACAAGCATTCTTCACTCCGCCGGATCGTTCTTCCAGCCAAATTAGCGAGGGGCGTACGTGAGACGCAAGCGCCCTGGAATTACAGCTGCAGACTTCCCATATAGGTCATGACAACGCCTTCGAAGCGATTTGTGCGAGATTCGGTTAAGACAGACCCTCAGAACTGCCCAATCGGGCGGCAATTTTGCGGGTTTTTAAAGACTGTAACAAAAAGCTAAGCAAAATCAGCCTGTTACAAAAATGTCAAAAAACTTTTGGAATGGCTGTTGACTTAGAAAAGGGGGTGGGATTATAAGCCCACTCACTGAACGAG